>JALRHN010000136.1 GCA_023259575.1 Candidatus Kapaibacterium sp.
CAGGCACTTTAAGAGACCCATTAAGTGGAGGTGTTAACACCCCCATTTTTCCTTCTTCTGCTATAGATTATAGAACGAAAGATATTCGATATCCAAGGAATTTTAATACCCCAAATAATGAAGCCGTTGCTCAAAAATTAGCTGCATTAGAGGGAACTGATAAAGCTGTATTATTTAGTTCTGGAATGGCAGCGATTTCAATTGGTATTATGGCTTTAGTTAAGCCTGGAGATCATATAGTATTTCAAAAAGATCTCTATGGTGGAACATTAGCATTTATACATCAAGAATTACCAAAAAGAAATATTTCTTATACCTTTGTTGATGCCACTAATATCGATGAGTTAAAAGCAGCAATAACTGAACAAACAACATTAATATATATCGAGACGCCTTCTAATCCTTTGCTTACTATTATTGATATCAAATTGGTAACTAACATTGCAAAAGATTGCAGAATAAAAACAATGATTGATAATACTTTTGCTTCACCTATCAATCAGAATCCAGCTCAATTAGGTTGTGATCTAATTATGCATAGTGCAACTAAATATTTAGGTGGTCATAGCGACTTTTGTGCTGGCGCTTTAGCTGGTTCTTCTGACATTATTGAACAATGTAGATTATTAGGCACTATGTATGGATGTTCTCTTAATGCAAGTGATTTATCATTATTAGAAAGAAGCATGAAAACACTTGCAATCAGAGTGGAAAAACAAAATTATAATGCATTGGAAATTGCACATTATTTACACAATCATCCAGCTATAAGTAAGGTATATTATCCCGGACTTATTACTCATCCGGGGTATACAATAGCAAAAGAGCAAATGCATGGATTTGGCGGCATGATGTCTTTTGAGCTGAACACAGAAAAACAATCAGATATAGACAGATTCCTTGATTCACTCAATATTATAATTCCTGCTGGTAGTCTTGGTGGAGTAGAATCATTAATTACGTCTCCTGCACTTACTTCTCATAAACTCATTGGGGAGGATGGACGGCAATCTTATGGTATTAAAGACAATCTATTAAGGCTTTCTGTCGGCATAGAAAATATTGAAGATTTAATCAATGATTTATCCTTTGCATTAAAAAATGTATGACAAAAGAATCTGAAATACCAGGAAGATTAGATTGGCTTATTCTTCTTATTATGACAGCATTATTAATGTTTAGTGTTCCCATTGTATACAGCGCAAGTTCTACAATAGGATTTACTAAATATGGTTCAAGTGAAAAATTTTTAATGTCACAAGTATTAAGAGTATTTGTTGCTTTAGCTATTACAATTATAATCTCTAGAATAGACTATCATAGATATAAGTCTATAAATAAGAAGATTTTATATATGGGAATATCATTATTATTACTTGTATTTGTTATGGGTTCCAAAATGAAAGGAGCATCAAGATGGTTAAATCTTGGTGCATTTTCTTTTCAACCATCTGAATTTGCAAAATTTGCATTAGTGATTTATTTAGCAGCATGGCTTTCAGACAATCAAGATAGATTAAACAATTTTAAAGAAGGGATTGCACCCGCTTTACTATCAATTGGAATTATATGTGGTTTGATATTCTTACAACCTAATTTTTCAACAGCTACGATTATAGGCTGCATTTCTATTATGATATTATATGCTGGAAATATCCCGACAAGATTTCTAGGTTTTATTGGATTATTTTCTGGAATAGGAATTGCAATATATGGCATAAGTGCACCATATCGTGTTAAAAGATTACTGTCATATATTGGGTCTGACTCAGCAACAAAAGATTCAAATCATCAATTAAAACAAGCAATTTTGGCCTTTGGAAATGGAGGATTTTTTGGAGTTGGGGCAGGCCAAAGTCATATGCGCGATTTATTTTTACCTGAAAGTTATGGTGATTTTATTTCGGCTATTATTGGAGAAGAATATGGTTTTATTGGCATAATGTTCATTATGGCTTTATTTATCATATTTACTTTAAGAGGCTTACGTATTGCCAAACATGCTCCAGATAAATTTGGTAGTTTGCTAGCTTTTGGTATTACAATAACAATCTCTATTTATGCATTTGTAAATATAGGCGTCAATTGTGGTATTTTACCTACTACTGGGTTACCATTACCTTTTTTAAGTTATGGAGGAACAGCTGTCATTCTTTCAGCTATCGCAGTAGGAATACTGTTAAATATTTCTTCCCAAGCTGGATTATTCCCAGCAAAAAAATAATTCTCTTTTCATTTTGGAACTACTATGTGTGGAATAGCTGGCATAATTGAATATGCTAAATCTTCATCAGGGATTAATCAATCATTATTAAAAGCTATGAGCGATATTATTTCTCATCGTGGCCCAGATGATGAGGGACAATGGATTTCACCTGATTGTGAAGCCGGATTTGCTTTTAGAAGATTAGCTATCATTGATTTATCACCTGCTGGACATCAACCTATGTCTACTCCTGATGGTAGATTTACTATTGCTTTTAATGGTGAAATATACAATCATCGTGATCTTAGAATTGATTTAGAAAAAAAAGGGTATATCTATACATCTCAATCAGATACAGAAACAATTCTTTATGGATTCGCCGAATATGGAATTGATTTATTATCAAAAATGGTTGGAATGTGGGGAATTGCAATTTGGGATAATTCAGAAAAAAAATTATTTATTGCGCGCGATAGGGTTGGAATAAAACCTTTATACTATTATCATAATAATGGAATCTTTGTTTTTGGATCAGAGATAAAATCCATACTTCAGCATCCCGATATCATTAAACAAGTTAATTATGAAGAAATGGCTAATTATCTTGCCTTTTCGATGTCTAGCGATAAAGATTCAATGTTTGCAGGTATTCATAAATTACCCGCAGGACATTATGGAATATTGTCTAAACAAGGAGAATTATCTGTAAAACGATATTGGAAATGTTTAACTCATCAAGCAGATTATTGGCAGCATAATGAACAAGAAACTATCGATGAAATTATGGTTTTGCTTAGGCAGGCTGTAAAAGACCGCATGATGAGCGATGTACCATTTGGGGTATTTTTAAGTGGCGGTATAGATTCAAGTACGAATGTTGCTTTAATGTCAGAATTGATGAATCGTCCTGTAGATTCATTTACAGTTGGATTTAGAGAACTTGAACAATACAATGAATTAGAACATGCTAGAACTATTGCTTCATTATTCAATACACATCATCATGAGATTTTGATAGACCATAAAGATGCCTTCCCTATACTTGAAAACTTGGTTTGGCACGAAGATGAACCCAATGGAGACCCGGTCTGTATTCCACTTTATTTTCTCAGTAAATTAACCAAGGAATCTGGCACCACTGTTATTCAAGTTGGCGAAGGTAGTGATGAGCAGTTTATTGGATATCCATGGATGACAAGAGATTTACAATTCCATGATTCATATTGGAAACAATTTACTGGCTATCCTAAGAAGTTACAGAAACTTATATATAATACCGTTAAGCCCTTTATGTTGGCAGCTAAACAATATTTAGCTTTAGATTATATGCGTCGTGCTGTAGATGGAGAGCCATTATATCAGGGAGGCGCGGTAGATTATACAAAAACACATTTACGTTTAGCATTAGGGAAACAATCAAAATATCTTGCCGAGCAAGTGCATGTAATGCCCACAAGATTTGATCAAGATATGTTGGAATTACAGATTAATCCCAAAGATTATGCTCAAAGAATTGCAGGAATTGAACTATCACATAGGTTGCCAGAACTATTATTAATGAGAGTTGATAAAATAACTATGGCACATTCTTTAGAAGCAAGAGTTCCTTTTTTGGACCATAGATTGATTGAATATACTATGAGAATTCACCCATCTCTAAAAATGAAATCAATGCAAGAAACTAAGTATTTACTCAAAAAAGCAGTTGAACCACTTTTACCTCATGATATTATCTATCGAAAAAAACAAGGATTTGCTGCTCCTGTTGCAGAGTGGATAAGAGGTCCTTGGTTTTCTTATGCCTCAGATACAATTTTACAATCCCAATTAGTAAAAGATGGAATTTTAGACAAAAGTTATCTAAGAGTTATGCTACAAGATCATAAAAATCACAGGGGTAAATATGGTAAGGCCTTATACACGGCATTAAATCTTGCTCTTTGGTATAAAGTTTGGATGGTTAAATAATGCAATCGCAAAAGCCCATCATACATTTCAATGTATTAGGTGGTACAGAAGAAATTGGTGCAAATTCAACATTTCTCAATTTTGGGGGAACTGGGATAATAATTGATGCAGGACTCCACCCCAAAAATAGATCGGTTCATGCTTTTCCTTCCATCCACTCTATTGAAGATGAACCAACTGATGCTTTATTGATAACACATGCACATACTGATCATATTGGGGCTTTGCCCTATATTCTTAAACATCAGCCTTATTTGCGCTTGATTACAACTGCTTTAACCCGTGATATTTCATCAGTAATGTTGCAAAATACAAATAAACTTATTCGAGATCAGATTGACATATCACTCTTTAAACAAGATGCTTTAAGTTTATATAATAAAGAAACTGCAGAATATATTTCTACAGTTTTCGATACATTTTCATATAAAGAGCCATTTGATATTATAGGAAAAAGAGGTTCAATTCCTATAAAATGCGCTCTTTTTGATGCAGGGCATATACCAGGATCAGCAGGTATATTATGCGAATGGAATGGCTTATCAGTTTTTCATACAGGGGATGTTCAATTCAAAAAGCAATCGTTGATTCCTGGAGCATCTTTCCCCAAGCATCATATCGATGTTCTATTCTGTGAAAGCACTAATGGAGCCAAAGAATCAGAAGAATTATCATTCGCTACATCTAAAGCTGAGCTTGCCAAATTCATTAATACAATAAGCAATCAAAATGGAAGTATATTAATTCCTAGCTTTGCTTTAGGTAAAACTCAAGAAATTCTTTGCATAATTTATGAAATGCAACAAAAAGGATTAATTCCTACTTTGCCAATTTATTCTGGTGGAATGGGAAAAAAAATATCAGCAATCGTAGATAGATATTGCTATACTTCTCCTAGAATAAAGCCTGGTTTTGAAATTGCAGATATTCCACAAATTGATATTCCATATGATGATATAGAAAAAGGACCATATTTTTCAACTCCATCTATTGTTATTGCATCCAGTGGCATGATGAACCCAGGAACAATTAGCTATAAACTAGCTCATGCTTGGATGCAAAAAAGGAATTATGGCATCGCTTTTATTGGATGGCAAGATCCAGATGCGCCCGGATATGCATTGTCTCATTCCGAGCCAAATAAAAAATTTATGTTTGGTCCACATGCTGTAAAAAGACAATGTGCAATCAATACTTTTAGATTTAGTGCTCATGCTTGTAAAGATGATCTTTTAGGATTTATAGAACAAGTTAAACCTAAATTATTAGTATTGCTTCACGGAGATCAAGAAGCTTGTGAATCATTAGCAATGTCTGCAAGCAATATTATGCATGATGGAATGAAAATCTTGCTACCACAACAAGGCAAAAAATATTCATTTCAAAAGGAATAAAGG
>JALRHN010000137.1 GCA_023259575.1 Candidatus Kapaibacterium sp.
AGTGCCCCACATTGATAATTTTCCCTGTTCAGCTAATTCTAAAAATTCAGAAAATTGTATCGTTTGAATATGTAGTTCTATTCCTAGATTATCTTTGATCATCGATCGAACAGCTTCTGCTACTTGCACCAATCGTGGTTCTGGATAGATATGAAAAGTAATTTCAGGAAAATTCTTACCATTTGGGTATCCAGCATTGGCAAGCAGTTCTCTGGCTTTTTGTACATTCAAATCAAAACCAGGAATAAGATTGATATCATAATTCTTAAATACTGGTGGAGTAATGCCATGCAGTGCAGGACCATAAGGAGCATTTTTTAAAACATATGTAACAATACTCTTTCTGTCAATTGCATAACTAAATGCACGCCTAATATTTGGATTGTCAAAAGGTGCTTTTGTACATAAATAATCAATAAACCACGTTAATAAAGCAGGCTCTGTTTGTAATTGATATTGATTATATTTTCCTTTGGTTTTCTTTGTTTTTGTGTCGATTATATCTTCAAAAAACTCGGTAGGTAAGGTAAAACATTCATCAAAATTACCATCTGTAAACTCTTTTAATTGAATCTTATCATCTTTAATAAAACTAAAAATGATTTTATCTAAAAATGGAAGAGAATTACCATGTTCGTCTTTTTGCCAATACTTAGGATTTCTTTTAAATGTCATCGAAATATCAGGACGCCATTCTTCAAAAATAAATGGACCAGTACCCACCGGATGTTGAAAGAAATCTCGTCCATAAAAGTCAACAGCTTCTTTGGGTACGATACAACCTAATGAGTTAGCAAGTAATAATAAAAAAGGTGAATATGGGCGGATTAATTGAATCTGTAGGGTACTATCATTTATTGCTTTAATCCCTTCGATACTATTAAGCTGTTTCCCAACAACTCGGGCTTCATAGAATTCATTTGCTCCAAGAACTTTATCTTTAAATGCCCAATAGTGAACTGTTCTAGCTTTAGGATCGCAAGCCCTTATAAGAGAATACTCTATATCTTTTGCTATCATTAATCTCCCTTTTCCACCTTTAAAACACTGATTATCATGAAAACGAATACCAGTTTTTATATGAAAGATATATTGTTTTCCATCCTCTGAAATTTCCCATGAACTTGCCGCTTCTGGAATAACACCTAAACTAGAATCAAATGAAATTAATCTATCATATACTTGTAAAGCTATATCATCAGCTAATTTACTATTGATGATTACAGGATCTAATCCATTTGGATTGCCTCTAATCATATTTATTCTAAAAGTACCACCATAATTTTTATTTCCTTTTGCAGAAACTAGTGATTGTTCTTCTTGCTGTGAACAGCCATGTAAAAAAGAAGAAAGTAAAAAAACGATTAAGAGAACGTAAGAATGATTCATGGATTAACGATGTAAAAGTGGATACCAATGCTTATCTATTTCTGGGTCTACTGGATTAGGAGGTGTTTTTAATTGCAAATTCGGAAATAGCTTGGTTTGAAAACCTTCAAAATCCTTGGCCCAATCTTTATGATTATATACACATACAGCTAAGCATACAGAACAATAATTATCTGTTCCAAAATATGGAAAACAAGCCCCTGTGTCTATGATATATCTATCATTGCCAAGATGATCTTTACCTGCTTCTGGAGATCTTTGATCCGGAATTGCTTTAGCAGGACAAAATATTCTGCATGCTTTACAATTATCACAAAACTTTGCAATTCCTGCATCAATAGGAGAATCTATGGATAATTCCATATTGGTGATAACACTACCTAGTCTGAAAAGTGGTCCCATTTTAGGATGGATAATTGAGCCATGCCTTCCTAATTCTCCAAAACCTGCTTTAAGTGCTAAAGGAATATGCAATACATCGCTATCGCCAATTGGATGTTCAACAGTGCAAGGATATCCAAGATTTCTAATTTCTTGAGCAATCCGAATAACAATTTCACCTAAAGAAAAGTAAATTCTTAGACATTCAATTGCAGATTGTTCATTTGGTACTTCTTGAAATTCTCTCCAAAGCATTTTTTGACCAATTACAATAGCATATTTTTCTTGTACAGAATGCCCTCTATACACATCAGATGGTTCGATTTCAGCAATTCCCACCTCATCTGCGCCAAAACTCAATGCCTTTTGTTTTATATAATCAGATGCGTGTTTTGAAGAAGAAAATAGAGTTTTTGTAGGATGAATCTCACCCGAAAATCTGGGATATTGAAATTCACGAATATCATGTAAATATCTATCTACATCCTTGATTGAAATTGTTCTACCTCCGATTGCTTGATACCAATCATCCCATCGGAAAGTTGTAGGTGAATATTCAGATGCAAAAATCATACATTGAAATTACAGTTTTTTTAATCTTAGTGAATTAGAAATAACACTCACTGAGCTACATGCCATTGCAGCTGCAGCAAAAGTTGGACTCAAATTTCCACTTGCAGCTAATGGAATACCAATAATATTAAAAATAAAAGCCCAAAAGAAATTTTGCTTGATAATACGCATTGTCTTTTTTGATAGATTTATTGCCTTTAAGACTGCATATAAATCAGTATTTATAATTGTTATGTCTGCTGTATTCTTTGCGATGTCTGTTCCGCTTCCCATTGCAATACCCAGATGTGCTTTGGCTAGTGCTGGCGCATCGTTAATTCCATCTCCAACCATTGCTATGTGATGTCCTTTCTGTTGAAATTCATCAATTCTTTCTAATTTTTGATGCGGCAATATTCCTGCTATCACTTCTAGAATTCCAATTTTTTTAGCGATTGCCATTGCAGTTTCTGGATGATCTCCACTTAGCATTATTGTGCGGATACCAGATTGATGAAGCTTGGTTATTACATCAATAGATTCATCTCTAATTTTATCGGCAAAAATGAAAAGTCCTGCAGGAATATTATCAATACTCATTCCCAATATTGAATGTTCTTGCTTTATATCTTGGTTTTGTATAACTGCAAAAGAAATTCCCTGATCTGAAAGCCATGAAAGATTTCCAATATGAATGTGATGTCCTTGAACAATTCCAATCATTCCTTTTCCTGGAATTTCTTGAACTGAATCAGCATGAACAATATCGTTACTTTCTTTTATAATTGCTTGCGCAAAAGGATGCAAGGAATATTGCTCCATAGCAGATGCATATGACATCAATGTATCATGGGTATAAATAGGATTGGCAATCTGTATCGTTTGAAGATGTGGCTTACCTATAGTTACAGTACCTGTTTTGTCAAAAGCTACAATATCAATATTTCCAGCTTTTTCTAATGCATCAGCGTTTCGTATAATAATTCCATGTTTTGCACCAGTGCCAATTGCAACAGTTATTGCAGTAGGTGTTGCTAAGCCTAAAGCGCATGGACAAGCTATTAAAAGAATTGCAATAGTAGGTAAAATACTGTCATTAAATGATGCATGTAAGAATGTAAAATATATGATAAATGTAATAATACTTGTTATAAGGACAGCAGGCACAAAAACTGAGGAAATTTTATCTGCCAAAGATTGAATAGCAGCTTTTGAGCCTTGTGCTTCTTTTACAATGGCTGCAATTTTGGATAATACTGTATCTGAACCTATCGCAGTCGCTTTTATTTCAATCGATGAATTAATATTGATTGCTCCACCTATTACTGAATCTCCAATTTTTTTTATAATTGGATGAGACTCACCTGTCAACATAGATTCATCGCATGAAGTATCTCCTGAGATAATGATTCCATCTACAGGGAATGATTCACCAGGACGTATCATTATAATATCACCAATAACAATATCTGATGCATTACATTCTATAAATGATCCATCTATTGTTTTTTTTAATGCTTTGGTAGACTGTATATTAAGAAGTGATTGCAATGCATTCCCAGCTTTTCTTTTGGCTTTAGTTTCCAGCATTTTTCCAAGCAAAACAAGGGTAATTATCGTTGTTGTAGAATCAAAGTAAAGGTGTTGGGAATGCCCGGAGTGCTCACCCCAAATCAATTCATATGTACTATATAGCCATGCTATACTGGTTCCTAAAGATACTAGTGTATTCATATCAGATGCTCCGTGCATAGCTAGTTTCCATGCAGGAACAAAAAATCTTCTACCAGGAATAGTGAGAACTAATAGTGATAAAAAGCAGAATATAACATTTAACACATTCATTGAAATCGGGAAGATTTCTGATACTGGATTTAACATCAAGCCCATTGAGAGAACAAATACAGGAAGTGTACAAATGAGGCTTATGAAGAAGTCCCTGCGAATATCTAATTCTCTATCTAGAAGTCTGTCATTTACATTATCTGGTTCTTTTTTGATAATAAGTTCATATCCAGTTTCATGAAGTTGTTCTGCAATAGATTCTATGGATATGGTATTGACATCAAAATCAATGCGAACTGATTCTGTTGCAAGATTTACAGTTGCATTTGTTACACCTGTCATTTTCTTGAGGTTTTTTTCGACTCTTGTTACGCATGCGGCACATGTCATGCCTGCAACCGGTAGATTTTGAATCATGAACTATCAATGTAAAAGTGTTATATCCCTAATTTACACACATTCAATAGACTGAATAGGGAATAATTAAGATTATTGTAATGATGCATTCTTCTTTCGAAAATGACTCCAGACAAATAGACATCCAGAAAGAATAAATGGAAATGTAATCATCGCTATAATTTCAAAACTGATAAGAATTGAATGATTCATTCGATAATTGTGCTTAAAGATAAATGGACTAAGTGTTATTCCGATTATGATATAGAGTATTCCACCAATTAATTCTCTTTTCCAGGCAATTGCCAGAATAATCATGAGTATAAATGAGGGGATCATGTGTATCAAAAATGCTTGGATCTGTTCACTTATTGATCCATGATCAAATGAATCTAGAGCAAATAGGCTTACAAATGCAATAGAAAGAATGCTAAGAATACGTGGGATTATAGGAAGGAATTTCATTAATGTTCTCGTGAATGTATTTTGCAAAAATAATATCTTTAAGCAAAATATATCCTTGAGACTTACTTAAAATCTATTAATTCTACTATGATTTCATTGCGACGATTTATTACTTCATATGGAGGGTTATATCCTAAAAATGAAAACTTATTTGTATGGCTTATATTCTCTTTAGCCAAAGAACTTTTTAACTGTTCTGTATAATATTCAATTTTATCATTATCAGCCCATCCATCAAATTGAATCGCTGCGATAATCTTTTCATTTTGTTGTTCAAATATAATTCTCTTATCATTTGGTTCTGGCAAAGAATTCATGGTATACCCTTTTGGTACCATGAATTTCATTTTGGTTGAATCACCCAATTCCATAGTTACAGGTGATGTCATGGAGATATTTTCTTTTTTGTTATTTCCACCAAAAATATATCCTGCCAAAATGCCAAAGCCTTTACCAGAAATCTCGCGATAACTATTTTTTCCAAGCATAACGCTTGAGAATATAGCTGGTTCATATTTGCGGATTTCAAAATTGCTATATGATTTAAGTATTTGATATTTATGTTGTTCTGTTCTTGTGGTACTCATAGTACTATAC
>JALRHN010000138.1 GCA_023259575.1 Candidatus Kapaibacterium sp.
ATGTAATTCATAGCCTTTGGCAGCATCCATCAGTGCAGCCGCATTAAAATGCAGATAATTCTGCTCTATAAAATTTGAAATAGGACCACGTTCCATAGAACTCGAAGAAAAAGGGATAAAAATAATTTATGCTACAAAATACCGTATTTGAAAGACTTCACAATCTTGTAATTATATCAGAAGTCTGTCAAGAGCCAGAATATAGCTTTTTACATAAGCTTGATAATTGTTTACATTCATCTTCAGAAAGTACAGAAGAAATATTTTTTAATAAGTCCATAAATAATGGATCAATTTCTTCTAACTTTTTCATGCCATCGCCTGTAATCTTAGTTAGAGAAAGCCTTCTATCCTTGCTTGTACGAATTCTTTCTACAAATCCCTTTTTTTCTAAACCATCTATAAGTCTTGTTGTATCAGAAGTTTTTTCAATCATTTGCTTAACAATATCGATTCTGGATAATCCTTCTGGATATGATCTTTTTAAAATTCTTAAAATGGAATAATGTCCACCATTGATACCTAATGGCTCTATAGCTTTATCTAGCAATTGCTTTAAATGCTCGGAAGCAATACTAATCTGAATAATAGCCTCTAAAGCAGGATATTTAAAATGTGCTGGAGTAGAAGTAGAATGCTGACTCATATTATTTCTCATTTACGTTTAATCATATACATAACAAAATACAAAATTTTAAATGTTCAATCGATTATATGTAAAGATATCTATTGCAATCGATTATGCAATGACAATACATCATTTTGCAATCTATTGTAAGGAATAAGGCCTTAAACTTGACATTATATAAATAATTAACAATACAATGTAACATCTTAGCACTTTTCTACTCTCTGCTGATAGAACAACTCACTATTCCTAAAAGCATGAAGCTCATCATCACTCTTTACATAGTATTTATAAGCTCATTTTCTATATTAGCTCAAAGTGCATCATTTGCCGATTTGATAAGAAAAGGAAATTCTTATCATGATAATGGACAATATGAACAAGCACTAGAGCAGTATAAAAAAGCATTGAAATATGATTCAATATCTGGTATAGTTCATTATGAAATAGCTTATACATTATTAGCGATGCAGAAATATGATGAAGCATCAGAATATTGTAAAAAAGTAATCAATCTTGATAGTAAGCAACAACAGGGCGCATATCTTTTGTGGGGAAGTGCATTAAATTTAGGAGGCAAACCACAGGAAGCTGTTAAAGTATATTTAGAAGCAATGATGAAATTTAGGGGCTTGCATCAATTACATTATAATTTAGCTCTTGCATATTTCGAAGCAGATAATTTGGAGAAGTCTGAAGAAACTCTGATTCATTCTCTAAAAATGAAACCAAATCATGTAAATAGTCATATTCTTTTAGCTAAGATTATGATGATTAAGCAGCAATATATCAAGGCACTATTAAGCTTAAATTATATCTTGTATTTAGATTCACAATCGAATCGATCTGCAGAAATATCAGATTTATTACATCAAACAATAAAAGTGGCATGTACATCTTTGGCAGAAAATGACTCTATTGAAAACAATGACATATTTATAAAGGCTCAAAAGCAACTAATTGATAAATTTAATATATCTGATACAAGCAATCAGGATAAATTATTTGCAGAAATGGAATGTCATTTATTTTCTGAATTAGAATCAATAGTACAAAATAATATTCCTATTTGGTCTGATTTATATGCATCAACATTTCATGATTTATATAAATCAGGTCATTGTGAGTCATTTTCTTATGTAATATCTCGACCAAATCCTTCCCCAGCTATTGAAGTATGGATAAGAACAAATCAAGGAAAAATGCAATCATTACAATCTTGGATTGGTTCCCATCAGCCCCCAACTAAAGTTAATCATATGATGATTGGCAAATCAGTATTTAGATAGGGGATATCGCTCCATCTTGTAGTCCATGATGGAGATTTTTTATCTCTCCTCATAGACCATGTACTCTTTCCAGAATTATTCCCTCCAGAGGCAGCGCTATGTACTGTGCGTCTTCCATATTTTTGATTTATGCTGTCCATGGCTTGCATAAGAGATGCATCTCTGACAACATGTTCTGGAGTAAAAAAAGTTTGTTGAACAGCATCTGCATTACAAAGATCATGGAGCATAATACCACACTTTTTATAATGAAAACCATCTTTGAAAATTCTTTCAAGTCCATGAATAGCTGTCTCTACTAAAGATGGAGTAAATTGAGTAGGAAGTTCAAATTGCACAGTAGAAGAATTAGAATATTGGGGATATTTTGGAGAAAAATAATTAGTTCTTATAAAAACAGTAATTGCAGCACAAACAGAATGTTGCTTACGCAATTTAACTGCCGCACTTTCTGCATGCTTAGCAATAGCTTCGCTTAAATCAGCAAATGAAGTTACATAATCACCAAAACTTCTAGAACAGACAATAGTTTTTTGTGGTGGATGATGATCGTCAAGCTTTAAACAAGAAATACCATTTAATTCTTGCACCATTCGAAGTCCAACAACAGTAAATTGTTTTTTTATCCAATCTTGAGGAGCATATTTAACGTCTTTTGCTGTTTTTATTCCTTGTTGTTTAAATTTAGGAGCCGTACGATAACCAATACCCCAAATATCCTCTACAGCAATTTTATCAAGCCATTCATCTTGTTCTTCTAATGATTCTGGCAGAATAAAAACACCATCGAATTCCTTCCATTTTTTTGCAATTCTATTGGCCAGTTTTGATAGCGTTTTAGTAGGCCCTACCCCAATACCAACAGGAATGCCTGTCCATTTGGCAACTGTACTTTTCATCTTCCTGCAATATTCTTCTCTTTGTTCAAATGGAATATGGTCTAAACCTAAAAATGATTCATCTATCGAGTAAACTTCTATATCTGGTGAAAACATAGAAAGTGTTTCTACTACTCTATGGCTCATATCTCCATATAATTCATAATTAGAAGAAAATACTTGTACATTGTGTTTTTGGACAATATCCTTTATTTTAAAAAGTGGTTCACCCATCTTAATTCCTAATGCTTTTGCTTCTTCTGATCTAGCAACAGCACAACCATCATTATTAGATAAAACAATAATAGGAAGCTTGCGAAGCTTTGGTTGAAATACTCTTTCGCAGCTTACATAAAAATTATTGCCATCTACTAAAGCAAAGGTCATAGTGAATATAAGAGAAGTATAATATTATCTAAATTTTTGAATACATGAAGTAACAACGCCCCAAATACAATCGCCAGAGTTTTCGTCCATTATAACAGATTGATAATCTTTATTCTCTGCCAATAAATGGCATAAACCATTATGGATATGAAGTCTTTTTATCAAGAACTCATTCTGCACAATAGCAACTACAATATCGCCAGATTGAGCATTGAGTGATCTATCTACAACTACTAAGGCACCATCATTGATACCAGCATTTATCATAGAATTACCGCTTACCTGTACAAAAAAAGTAGCTGTCTTATTTTGTATTAAATGCTCATCTAAAGATAGTTTTTTATCTATATAATCTTCTGCAGGAGAAGGAAACCCAGCACTAACACCAGAAAGGAATAAAGGATATGAACTGTCTGGAGGGGATTCTTTAAATCCCATTATAGCTACAATATTAGACGAAGACTTCATTCTATTTTAGGGGTATTATTTATTTGTAATACTTCGTGCAATGTACACATTTGACAACTTTTAGTATACTATCAGAATTGTTTATTCTTTTATTGTTCTAAATGTACAATTGATTCGAGCTTCCTTGATTTTCTTAGAAACTGGCAATGTGTGTACCCAATTATGCTGCATAGAACCTTTCATGATTAATAAACTTCCAGGTTCAAGAGCAATATCAATTGTATGATGTGATATACGATGTTTGCATCTAAATGTTCTTACTGCACCCAAAGAAACCGATGCTATAATGGGATTATTACCTAATTCTTTTTCATTGTCTGCATGCCAACCCATGCCTTGATTACCATCTTGATAATAGTTTAAAAGGCAAGAATTAAATGAATGTATACAGAATGACTCGCATAGCTGTTTAATTTTAAGAAGTTCAGGTGTCCAAGAAATTGGACTTCTACTAATACCAGAATATCTATATTTTTTATCAGAATCACCATACCAAGCCATTTTTCTTTTCAAGATATGGGTCTTACCAAACATTTTTACAATATCTCTTTGCCATTCAATAGTTTCTAAAAGAATATCATATAATATTGACGCTTCATGTTGTTCAATAAAATTAGGAATATATAATGCTATACCATCATATGGTAAAAGATTTTCTGCAAGCGTAGAATCATTCATGTGTAGAAGAACATATTAAAAAATTATGTGGTTCCTATTAGAATGAATACTCATCAGACTATACAAACATTTTTACTATTTTGTAAGCAGATTCTTTAATTAACAAGGGATATGTTATGAAATATTTACTATATATCTTTTCGATATTTTATAGTGTTGGTATGCTATATGCACAGGTTACACTTCCAATGCCAATTTTTGGAGGTATTCAATCTCCAGACAAAGGTCTTCAAGAAGAAATTAATCATTTAGAAGAACAACAAAGAAAAGATCCTTCTTACAATAATACATTACATTTAATACAAGAATATTTGGCAAAAAATAATGTTTCTAAGCAATCAATGCCCGATACTACTTGTGTAAAAATTATACCTATTGTTTTTCATGTTTTTCATCCTGCTGGAAGATCAGGTGTTCCTGTTTCTCAATTAGATTTTGCTATTGATGACTTAAATAAAACCTTTGCTGGTACTAATGAAGACTTTCAAACCGTCAATAAAGCATTTGACACTATAAAATCTTATACTTCCATTCGTTTTGCAAGAGCATTGATTGACCCAGAGGGAAATCCAACAGAAGGTATTGTTTATTATCAAGATAAACAACCTGGCTTTGGAAATAGTGGTCCATCGTGGGATAAACAAATTCAATCATGTGCATGGGATAATTATAAATACTTTAATGTGTATGTTCAAAATGATCTCTTTGCAAATAATGCAGTAAATAATTCTGGTTATTGTTTTTATCCTTCCACTTGGCAGAGTGATAATAGATTAGCCCGAATGGTATATAATTATGTGTATTTAGGAAAAGGTGGATCTTCTTATAATTATCTAGAATTCAATCAAACATTTACTCATGAATGTGGACATTATCTTGATTTACGCCATACTTTTGAAGGAACTAGCTGTACTGGCCCTGGAGATTTTTGCGCCGATACGCCTCCAACAGATGGAGCTGGTAAAGGATGCGAAGCAATTCAATGTGGGGGATTGATAAATGGAGAAAATTATATGGATTATAATACCTCCTGTTATAAAAATTTTACAGCTGATCAGAATAAAAGAATGGAAGCAGCATTATTGACACCATCCAGGAAATCATTATGGCAATATGATAATGCTGTAGCAACAGGATTAATATCTTATAATTCAAATAATCCATGTGTTAATGAAAATCCATTTATAAGCTAT
>JALRHN010000139.1 GCA_023259575.1 Candidatus Kapaibacterium sp.
AAGACTTTCTTCATTTGCTGCTAATTTTCCAAATGCGCTACCAATAAAAACTAAAGATATTAAGCCTGTTAATACCCAGTAGAGGATTTTGTTAGATTTCATAAAAACATTGATTTAATTGTGTAAAAATGGATAATCTATATATCCTTTATCTTGTCCTGAATACATTGTTGTTTTGTCTACTTCATTTAACTCAGTATTAAGCTCAAATCTCTTTGGGAGGTCCGGGTTTGCAATAAATAATGTCCCATAAGAAATCATTTCAGCATGTCCTTTTACTAATTCCGCTTCTCCAGTTTCTCTTGTATAACCACAATTAGCAATTATTGGATGCTTCGATAAATTAGCAAAAAACTCTATGATATGTTGAGGATATTGAGGGAATTGTTCAATATTATAAGGAACATTCATTATATGTAAATACGATAATGATAATGCATTTAAAGAATTTGTCAAAGCAGTAAATTGTTCTATCGGCTGCTGATGAATGATATTATTATATGTGCTTGTTGGGGAGAGCCGAATAGCTGCTTTACCTTCTCCAATTGCTGAAACAATTTCTTCCATAATTTCTACTACAAAACGATTTCTATTTTCAATGCTTCCACCATATTCATCAGTTCTTTGATTAGAACTTTCTGCTAAAAATTGATTTGGTAAATAACCGAAAGCAGCATGAAGTTCTATACCATCAAAGCCTGCTTCAATAGCATGTATCGCTGCTTGCTTATAATCTTGAATGATATCCTTAATCTGCTGAACTGTTAATTCTAACGGAGTTTCATAGTCTTTTGGGCCATCAAATGTAAAGTGTTTTTGTCCTTGAATGCCAATTGCTGAAGGAGCAACTGGTATATCTCCATGCTTTACTAATGAATGCCCTACACGGCCAGTATGCCAAAGTTGTGCATAAATCTTGCCACCATTATCATGAACTGCTTGAGTTACTTTTTTCCAAGCTTGAATCTGAGACTGAGTATAAATCCCTGGTGTCAAAGGACTTCCAGTTGCTTGTTTGCTAATATTAATTGCCTCTGATATAATTAATCCAGCGCTAGCCCTTTGTGTATAATATAATACTGTAGAAGCTCCTACTTCACCTTCTTTGTTTGCACGCGAACGCGTCATTGGTGCCATAACGATACGATTCTTAAGAATATCGATACCAAGGTGAAATGGTGATAATAATTTCATATACATAACCTAAAAACTAAAAAAATATTTGTAAATATAAGGCTTATACTTTACTTTAGAAAGTAGTTACACTAATGTATAGTAGTAACCAAAAGTAAAGTATTAATATTTTTACATAGTTATGAGTAATAAAAAATTAACAGCTGATTCTAAAATATGCTCATTGAAGGATGTCTTAGATGTGATAGGTGGAAAATGGGCAATGCCTATAATTTATAATTTATCGAAAGGAACATTACGATTTAAGGAAATTGAAAGGACAATTGAAGGGATAAATACTCGAATGTTGGTAAAAGAGTTAAAAAATCTGGAAGCTAATGGTATAATAACTCGAACAGTTTTTGCAACTGTTCCCCCAACTGTTGAATATGCTTTAACCTTAAAAGGAGAAAAATTATTACCAAGTATTCGATCTCTTCATCAATGGGGCCAAGAATATGCTGTAGAATTACATAAGGATGAGAAAAAATAGTAAAAGTTCTTTTAGATTTCAGATTCTATCAATTTTATACCATAAACTCTAATAATAGAAATCAATTCAATGATATCGATTCCTTTTTTTGTTAGAGAATATTCTGTTTTTGGGGGGACGACAGGATATACCATTCTGTGAATATATCCATCGCTTTCTAATTCGCGTAGCTGCTGTGTTAACATTTTATCAGAAATACGGGGTATATCTTTTTTTAGTTCACTGTAACGTAATGTACTTTTCTGTAATCTCCATAAAATGGGTGCTTTCCACGTTCCACCAATTTGTTCCATAATTAGTTGAACAGGATTATAATATACTTTTCCTTTGTATATAAAGTCAGGCATAAATCTTCAATAAAAAATTATCACTTTCCAAAAAGTTAGTATCGCACTTTAAGGTTATACTATTGATAAATATAGTTAAATAAATGATATTTGCTATTATTAATGATATATATACTAAAGGAAATTCTATGAAAAAGAAAGTACTAATAACAGGAGCGAATAAAGGTTTAGGATTAGAGACAGCATTACAACTTGGCCTTGCTGGACATACTATATTGATTACATCAAGGAATTCTGACAATCTTAAAAATGCTATGAATTTCCTCGCTAGTCATCAGATACAATCTTTTGGATATATAGCAGATATGTTAAAAGAAGATGATCGAATTCAATTAGCCAAGAATATTGCATTAGACCATGATTATTTAGATATTCTTATCAATAATGCGGGTACACAATTAGATTTTCCATCTTTTATGCCAGGTAACTCTTCTGAAACAGTTAGTCAAGAAGTACTAAAAAACACATTTGAGGTAAATTTATTTGCACCTATCCACCTTACACAATTATTATTACCATTATTAAAAAAATCAAGTGCAGGTAGGATTGTTAATGTATCTAGTATCATGGGTTCTTTGGCATTACATGCAGATACAAAATCACCTATTTATGGAATTAAATTATTGGCATATAATTCATCAAAAACAGCATTAAATCAATTTACAATTCATTTATCCGAAGCCTTAAATGGAACTAATATAAGAGTGAATTCAGCTCATCCAGGATGGGTAAAAACTGATCTAGGTGGAGAATATGCTCCTATGTCTTTGCAGGAAGGAGTAAAAACAATTTTAGATTTAACTCAAGAACATTGTCCTCATGGATCATTTATTCATGATGGTAATTCAATTCCTTGGTAATTAAAGGTTGACAATTATGAATATTGGAATAATTGGTACTGGTAATATTGGTACAGCATTAGCAATTAAATGGAAGAATGCTGGGCATAGGATTATTTTTGGAGTTAGAGATATACATACTTTTAAAGGTAAAAATAGTGCTGAAGAACATAATATAGAGGTAAAAACGATAAGAAGTACAATTATTGATTCTGACATATTAGTTTTGGCTATACCTCCTTTAGCTATCTTTACAATAATAGAATTGTTAACAGATATTGATGATAAAATAATTATAGATACAAGCAATTCTATTTTTGTGAAACCTGTTCCATACCCTACAATTTATCATGCACTTGCTGATAAATCCAATGCGCAAATAGTTAAATGTTTTAATAGCACAGGATTTGAAAATTTAATAAATCCAACATTTGGAGAGTTAAATATTGATATGTTTATGGCTGGTGATCACCCAAAAGCGAAAGATATAGCACGTTCATTAGCAATTGATTGTGGATTTTCTAAATGCATAGATTTTGGTGGATCTGATAAAGTTGAATTATTGGAAAGTTTGGCTTTTACATGGATTAATCTTGCAATTCATCAAAAAATGGGAAGAAATATCGGTTTTAAAGTATTAATTAGATAAATATGTAATATTGAAAGTAATATTCTCTCCAAAAATTATAATGAACAAAAATATGTGAAAAGGAAAAGCCTAAGCAATGATACTTATTTTTATCTGTCAAATGGTGTTTATATAGTAGTGATAAATAGAGTTTTCAGGAAACTTTGTAATTATACATCTATGACAATTAACCGATATACTGTAAAAGTATACTATTATCCCGAATTTGTATTATCTAATACATCATTCAAATCATCAATTTAGTACCATAATAATGAGTTCATAATTATATGAACAAAGTAAAATTAATATTAGGTGTTAGAAATGAGGAAAACCATATTAATAACTGGTGCTAGTAGTGGTATAGGAAAAGCAACTGCAAAGTTATTTCAATTAAGGGGTTGGAATGTAATCGCTTCAATGAGAAACCCAGAAATTGAAACAGAGCTAATAGAATTAGAAAATGTTCATATAGCCAAACTTGATGTATTAGATTTAGATTCTATTCATAGAACCATAGAAGATGGAATCCAGCATTTCGGAAATATTGATGTATTAGTAAATAATGCAGGTTATGGTGCTTATGGTCCTTTAGAATCATTTAATAGAGATAATATTATCCGCCAATTCAATACAAATGTAATTGGGCTCTTAGATGTTACAAAAATGGTTTTGCCACATTTTAGACAAAACAAAAAGGGAATAATTATTAATATTTCTTCTATAGGTGGAAAAATGACTTTTCCATTAGGATCATTGTATCATGGGACAAAATTTGCCGTCGAAGGAATTTCTGAAGCCCTCAGTTATGAAGTAGAGCAATTTGGAGGATTGGTTAAAATAGTAGAACCAGGGATGATTTCAACTGACTTTGCAGGTAGATCAATGGATTTTAGCAATGATGAATCGATGATTGAATATCAACAGCTTGTACACTTATTGATGAATGCATTGCCAGTGATGTCTAAGAATGCTTCTCATGCGAATATAGTTGCAGAGATTATTTATGAGGCTGCTACTGATGGCAAAAATCAATTACGATATATCGCAGGAGAGGATGCAAAAGTACTTTTAGCAAGTCGTCAGCAATATGATGATACAATCTTTATAGATGGAATCAAATCACAATTTGGGCTTAATAAATAAAAAAATATGAATCCTATACTTATGTACTTTAATGGTGAAAAAACTGAAAGCTATATAATTTTATTATTAGGTGTTATAGCTTTAGTATTAGCATTGTACTCTATTGTTTCATTAAAAACTCCATTTTGGAATGGAGTCGCAATTTCTTTTATAGTAGTTTCATTGCTTGAAATAGTAGTTGGCTTTACTATAATTACTAGAACCCCTAAAGACATTCTCCGAGTTGAAACACAAATACAACAACAGCCAATGCACATCAAAGTGCATGAAATTCCAAGAATGGAAAAGGTGATGAGTAATTTTGTGCTCTTCAGATATATCGAGATATTGTTGATTATCGTAGGTATTGCATTGATGTATAGTTCCCCAAATGATACATTCCTGAGAGGCATTGGATTAGGATTGTTCTCTCAGACAAGTATAGTATTGATTTTAGACTTTTTTGCTGAAAGGAGAGGATATATTTACATAGAATATTTAAAAGAATTTATTCAGCAAATATGAAACAACTTCTACATCTTCATTCTATTTGTGACTTGCATTCATTGTTTAAAATTGGCAAAAGTCTCCACCCTTTAATTACAGTAGTTGATTTTAATAAAGTAAATGAAGTTTTAGAACACAATGCAAAAATCACTACCGATTTTTATTCAATAATGTTCAAAAACTATTGTAAAAACTATATTAGATATGGAAGAAAAACTATTGACTTTCATGATGGCAATCTTATTTGTATATTTGGATGCGGCGGAGAAAGAGATAAAGGAAAAAGAAAAGATATGGCAGAAGTAGCTTCCAAAATAGCCGATATCAATTTTATTACGTCAGATAATCCAAGAAATGAAAACCCTAAAAATATTATTAAT
>JALRHN010000013.1 GCA_023259575.1 Candidatus Kapaibacterium sp.
ATATAAGCAAGAATAAAGAAATCATTGCTATGATAGCGTATCTTCAAAGATTAGGTACAGATATAAAAGCAATACCTTCAAAAAAATAGCACTTTAAGGGCTTTGCCCTTTTCCTCCCAAAAACATATCAGCAGAAGTACATTAATATGTGCTTCTGCTTTTATGCTTATGGCAATTATACCAACAAATTGCATATTCTAAAACAAATCAGCATTTTTGTGATAGATAAATAATCCACGTAATTCGTTTGATAATAAATCCTTACACATTGTGAATCGTGGAAACTCTATGAAGTCCATATTTTTAGCAATAGTTTCAGTGTTATGTTTAGTAATTACTGTATCAGCACAAACTAAATCATCCAAAAAATCTGGTTTTGATTTTGGCATTTATGGCGGTATTAATTACAATTTTCACACACCCAATTTTCCAGTTGATAGCGGCACAGGGAATGCTGCACCATTAAGCAAAGACATTATTTTCAATACAAATAATACTTCTTTAAGTTTTCATGGTGGATTTCTTTTTAATTATGATCTTTCACCTCGATTTACTTTATCAGGACGAATTGGAATACAGGGCTTAGGTGCTGATTTATCTGCAAAGGATACAAAGCCAGACACATCTATATCTGGTGGATCTATAGCAACTACACATACTTTTTCATCTTCAATTTCTACACTAGAAATTTCTCCTACTGTAAAAATCAATAATCTTTTTGAAAATAGTCCAGCTTATGTGCTTGCTGGAATCGAATTAGGATTTCCAATTTCAGCTACATATCAGCATAGTGAAACTGCAGATATTCAGAATGCTTCTTTTTCTAATAAAGTGTATGCAACTGATATTACTATTCCAGAGGCATCTGCTAGATATGGAATTATTATTGGTGCTGGGATTCCGCTTGATTTTTATGGATATCAACTTACACCAGAAATCAGTTATCGTAAAAGTGTCATAAATAATATAAGCTCTGTTTTATCAACATGGAATGTAGATCAAATTCGTATCGGATTTGCAATTAAACTTGGACCAAATGAAACATAACCCGAAGTAATTCCAGCACCAAAAATTGGTATAGAAAGCATTGGTTCTTATGAAGATGGTGGTGCTTATAAAAAACTAGATATGAATGGAATCAAAGTTGAAGATATTCAATACACAGAACTATTTCCTTTTATTCCATATATATTTTTCAAAGCAAATAGTGATAAACCAGATGAAACAATTCAGTATATGAATGCTGGTGATGCGAGAGGTAAATTTACATTAGAAGCATTACCTCAAGACGCAATTGAAATCAATAAAAGAACATTAGATATCATTGGAACAAGAATGATAGATAATCCTGAAGCAACACTTATGTGTATTGGTTCTACCGATGGAAAAACCGAAGCTAAAAATAAAGGATTAGGATTACGCAGAGCTCAATATGCCAAAACATATTTAACCAGTAATTTTGGTATTGCAGCAGATCGTATCGGAACAGAAACTAGAAGTGTCCCAGAAAATCCTTCTGCATTAAATATAGAAGATGGAATGGTAGAAAATCGCAGAGTAGATTTTAAATCTAATTCAAGCGAAATATTACAACCTATTATGATAAAAGGTGATGGAACTAGAATTGCAAAACCAGAAATGCTGGAATTCCGTCCAATCGAAGTCCCAGATTCTACTATATCTTCTTGGACATTATCTATATCACAAGCTGGCCGCACTTTACGTGAATATGTAGGCATAGGATCTCCAACTGCTCAACGCTGGGTGATACGTCCTAATGAATTATCAAATTCACAAGTGCCAATTGATTATACATTAACTGCAATGAATTCAGCAGGCGGCAAAGCAGATACCAGTGGATCAATCCCAGTGGAATATAGGGCTAGCTTAATGAATTCTGTAGAAACCAGAGCAGATATGACAGTTTCAAAATTCTCATTGATTTTGTTTGATTTTGATAAATCAGATATTCCAGAAGAGAATATTGCAATCTTAAAGAAATATGTAACTCCTGTTATTAAAGGAAATTCAAAAGTTAAAATTTTTGGATATACAGATAAAATTGGCCCTGATCTGTACAATAAGACATTATCTACCGATAGAGCTAATGCAGTGAGAGATATTCTTCAAACACAAATTCCTGATGCAATGTATGAAGCATTTGGTAGAGGTGAAGACGTTCCGATTTTTGATAATGATATTGCTACAGGACGTCTACTTTCTAGAACTGTACAGATTTATGTAGAAACTCCACGCTAATTATTTTTAGCCTTTAATTGTATTATTGCCGGCGAGAGGTTTTTCCTTTCGTCGGCTTTATTTCTTGATATCAAACGGTTTATATGCAACAACTTAATAGTTCTCATCCTGCAATGGCATGTATAAGCAATTTCTCACTTGCAGATATTGAAACGTATATTGAAAGTATAGGTGAGCATAACTATAGGTCTAAACAAATCTTTACATCATTATATGATAAAAAAAATATTGCTCTTCATTCATTTGATGCAATAACAGTAATACCAAAATATTTAAGAGAACAATTATCAAAAGATTTTGGACCACATTTTAGATCAGTAACACTAAAAAACAAGCAAGTATCTAAAGATGGAACATGCAAAATGCTTTTTTCATTATTAGATGATACAGCAATAGAAACTGTTCTGATTCCAAGTGAATTGGTAAATGCAGAGGGTGAACCAAAAAGGAAGACATTATGCATTTCTACACAAGCTGGTTGCGCTTTGGGATGTGCATTTTGTGCAACTGCTTCATTAAAATTAAGAAGGAATTTAGCTGTATCTGAAATTGTAGATCAGTTTATGGCTGCTAGAGAAATCTGTGATACTCAGATTACAAATATCGTTTTTATGGGAATGGGTGAACCCTTACTTAATTATGATAATGTTATGAAAGCTGTTGAAATACTTACTGATAAAGAACATGGCCTAATGAATAGCAAGCATATTACGCTTTCTACAGCAGGAGTAATACCTGGCATAATAAAAATGGCAGATCAAAAATCCAGCATTAAATTAGCTTTATCTTTACATGCAACAACAGATGCACAAAGAATATCTATAATGCCAATTGCAAAAAAATATTCATTAAAAGAACTGGGAGATGCTTTAGAATATTATTATCGCAAGACAAAAAATCCTGTTACATATGAATATATATTGTTTCAAGGTGTAAATGATTCTGAAGCAGATGCAAAAAGGCTTGCAAAAATCACAAGAAGAATTCCTTCGAAAGTAAATGTTATACCATTTCACGAAATAGAATTTACTTCCCCTACTGGAATTTCTGCCACATTAAAACCGGCTCCTGAACAAACATTTCTTGCATTTATACAATCACTTAAAGCAAAAGGTGTAATGGTAATGATTAGATCATCAAGTGGTTTAGATATAGATGCAGCTTGTGGGCAATTAGCTTTTTCGAATAGCAAACTCCTGAAGTCTTTTATTGAAACCACAGACTTATCCCCTTTGCAGGCCTTGGAATGAAGAGATATAGGCTATATATCATCATAATACAATTGCTTATTTCTCATTGTATTTGGGCTAAGGACACATGGAATAATGCAGTTTTCCAAAATGTAATGCCAATTGAAAATAAGGCATATAGGCTTAGACTTATCAATGGTGATATATATACTGGAATATCTTTAGGAAAAGGAATTGATGCTTTAAGAGAAAATGGTAGTATCGAAGAAGCTATTGTGATAAAAACATTAAGTAATATAGATACAATATATGCTGATGATATAGCTGAAATTGTAGCTTTAGAAGATGCTTATCGTTTTGACTCTCAATTATTTTTGATGCCAACAGCTAATCCAATTAAATCAAATCATTCTGTGCACATTACTGAACTTTGTTTTGCACAAGCACATATAGGTTGGGATAGATTTTCTGTGATAGCAGGTGCATCGTTAATTCCAGGTATTACATGGCAAGAACAAATAAAATTACTAAATGTAAAAGCAACTCTGTATCAAGAAAACAATGTATATATGCCTGGTAAATATGCATTTGCAACAGGTATAAATCTTGGTTTTGCAAATAACAATAATGCAATTCAACATATATATGCAGTTGGATCTTTTACGATGGAAAGAACAACATTAACCACAACAGCATTTTATAAAGTTGGTGTTTCTGATCTATATGAAGCAAAAGCATCTTCTTTTGGGTCTACCATTATTTCTATGCCTAATGGGACGCTTGGTTTGGGTTTAGGTTTCGATACTAGATTATCAGACAGACATGAAACAAGAGCAATTGCAGAATTATGGTGTTTAGATATTTTAAAACCCCGCAATTCTGCAGCATTTATAGGTATTCGTTTACATAGTTCTGTTTATGCAGCAGATTTTGGACTTTCCCTTTTTTCTGCTCCATTTATTATTCCGGCATGTTCATTTAAATGGATGCCATTTTAAAAAGGTTACTTTGTGAGAACTCTTACGATTTTAGGCTCAACTGGCTCTATTGGCACACAAACATTAGATGTTTTAGATAGATTTCCTGAAGAGTTTCAGCTTAATTTTTTGACTGCACATACCAGAATAGCAGATTTAGAAGCTCAAGCTTTACGATATCAACCTAAAGGTGTTGCCATAAGTAATGAAGCTTGCTGGAAAGAATTTAAGAAAAACACAAAATTTACTGGTGAAATCTTATGTGGCGAAGAAGGAATAATCGCTGCAGCTGCAGATAATTCTAATGATATCGTTATGCAGGCATTAGTTGGTTTTAGCGGAGTAATGCCTACACTTGCTGCAATTCAGGCAGGAACATCAATTGCTTTAGCAAATAAAGAAACATTAGTGAGTGCCGGAAGCATAGTAATGAAAGCTGCACAAGATAAGAATGTTCCAATTCTTGCCGTTGATAGCGAACATAGTGCTATTCTGCAATGCTTAAGCGGTGAAAATCATAATTCTATCGAAAAACTGATATTAACTGCCTCTGGCGGACCATTTAGAACATTACCTCAAGATGAATTTAGTTCTATCACAGTAGAAAAGGCTTTAAAACATCCAAATTGGGTTATGGGTAGTAAAATCACAATCGATTCATCTACATTAATGAATAAAGGTTTTGAAGTAATTGAAGCACATTATTTATTTGATATTTCTACGGAACATATTGAAGTTATTATACATCCACAAAGCATAATACATTCAATGATTCAATTTACAGATGGTTCTATAAAAGCACAATTAGGAACCCCAGACATGAGAATTCCTATTATGTATGCTATGTTTTATCCTGAACATAAGCCAGCTGATTTACCCAGACTCGATTTAATCTCTATGGGTGATTTATCTTTTCAAAAACCAGATCTTCAGAAATTTCCTTGTCTTGCGCTAGCCTATCAAGCTTTATCAATAGGTGGAATTGCACCAGCAACAATTAATGCTGCCAATGAAATAGCAGTTCAGGCTTTCTTAAAAAAACACATATCATTCAACCAAATACCTCAAGCAATAGAATTTACATTACATGCAATGCCAATAATACATCAACCATCTATAACCGATATCAGCAATGCAGATAACGAAGCCAGAAAGATTGCAGCAGAATTTCTTCGATATAAAATATCTTAGAAAATCATGATCTTGCAATAAATATGAATATGATATGTCTTAGCGATGTGATTTTCAAAGATCATATTTTGGCTATTGAATATCATAGAACGATATTTGCAAAGTATACTTTCATATTTCTCTCATAATTAACGAGGAAATCATACCCCTTGAGCCCTTTATTCAGTTACATTCCAGCTATTGTTAGTTGTTATTAGCTTGTTTGATGTGTACCGCTTAAGCGGAGTATTGCTTTCACTTTTCGTAAGAAATTCGGAGTAGTTAATTATGGAGCCTTCTAAAAAGCGCATTTTGTGGATTGATGATGAAATTGATTTATTAAGACCACATATAATCCTGCTAAATCAAAGAGGATATGACGTTAAAACCGCAACTAATGGGGAAGATGCAATTGAATTAGCATCTGTTGAACAATTCGATCTTATATTTCTTGATGAGTCCATGATGGGGATGTCTGGCTTAGAAACATTAGGCTTTTTAAAAGATATAGACCCCTCAACACCTGTTGTGATGGTAACCAAAAATGAAGCTGAAGATTTAATGGAAGAAGCAATTGGACGAAAAATCAATGATTATCTAACAAAACCAGTAAATCCAGCACAAATCCTAGCAGCTTGTAAAAAATTCCTTGAATCAAGAAGAATAACCGAACAAAAAATCACGCAAGATTATCTGCAAGGATTTAGTGAAATTTCTAGAAGATTATATGGTTTTTTAGATTGGTCTGATTGGTTGGATATCTATATAAAACTTGTGAATTGGAGCATAGAATTAGATAAACATCCAGAACTAGGATTTCATCAAACATTAAAAGATCAATGGCGTGAATGTAATGCCGAATTTGGAAAGTTTTTTGAAAATAATTATGAATCTTGGTTAAGAGGCGATGATGCTTCGGCTCCGAAATTATCTCCCCACATAGCAGATAAATTCCTTTTGCCAAAACTCCAAAATGGACGTCCCACATTCTTTTTCGTTATTGATTGCATGCGTCTTGACCAATGGCTGATGATGGAAGAGTTGATTCGACCATATTTTACAGTGCAGAAAGACTATTATTGTTCTATTGTTCCTACATCTACTCCATATGCAAGAAATGCAATTTTTGCAGGCTTATTTCCTTCTGAAATTCAAAAGCATTATCCACAATGGTGGACAGGCGATGCATTAGGTGTAAGTGAACACAGCCAAAATGCTCATGAAAAGCAATTATTAGATGCGCTGATCAAACGTAAACGCATTAATCTAAAAAATGAATTGTCTTATGTAAAAATCATAGACACAGATTATGGCAAAAAAATTGAAAATGATATTCTTAGATATGCCCGGAATCATCTTACAGCAATTGTTGTAAATGCTGTAGACATGATAGCCCACTCGCGTTCTGATTATCCAATTTTAAAAGAAATTGCACCTGATGAATCGGCATATAGATCTTTAACAAAGTCTTGGTTTCAACATTCTAGTTTTCTAGGAATGCTTAAAACATTATCTCAAATCAAAGATATAAATATCGTGATTACTACAGATCACGGTTCTGTTCGATGCATGCATCCAGTAAAGGCTTTAGGTGATAGAGATACGTCTACATGTCTTCGTTTTAAACATGGAAAAAATGTTAAAACTGAAGCAAAAAATGCCATGATGATTAAAAATCCTGAAGCATATAAACTTCCTGGGCATGGTATAAATACTAATTATATCGTTGCTAAAGAGGATACATATTTTGTATATCCAACTGATTATAATCATTATGCGCAAAGATATCGCGATAGTTTTCAGCATGGCGGAATTTCTTTAGAAGAAATGATATTACCTGTTATTATTCTTGAACCTCGTTAATCTTAGTTTAACCTTTGGTTTTACTATATACTATTTGTGTCACATTAGAGCATTGCTTATGGAATCGGAAAGCTACTTATCATATTCCGAAGAAGATACCCGTGCAATAGGCAAACGTTTTGCAGAACAATTATCTCATGGAGATATTATCACATTACTTGGTGATTTAGGAGCAGGAAAAACAGAATTTGTTCGTGGAATTTGTTCCTATTTTTCTGTGAATGAAATTGTATCTAGCCCAACATTTACTATTATGAATCAGTATTTTGGTAATTCTCCTAATGGTGAAGAATTTACGATTTATCATATAGATTTATACAGAATTAATGATCCAAAGGAATTAGAAGAAATAGGTTTTTCTGAATGTATGGCTGATTCTAAAGCTATTAAATTTGTGGAATGGCCTGAAAAAGCAGATAGTTTTATGCCACCAATTCACTGGCAAGTTGATGTAGGTGTAGATGAAGAACATGAACAACAAAGAACAATCACTATGATGTTTAAAGGAGAAGTTCAAGCATGATTGGCTTGATTGATACTCATGCACATATTGATGGTGATTCTTTTGATGAAGACAGACATCACATGATTCAAAGGGCTTTTGATAATGGCCTTGAAGCGATTATTATTCCAGCAATTGAAAGCAAAAATTATGATAAGATAATTCACTTATGTGACAGTTATCCTCAAATTTATTGCGGAATGGGCATTCATCCCCATAATGTTGCTAATGCTACAGAACTTGATATTGATTTAGTAAAAAATTACGCTAAACACAAAAAAGTAATTGCCATTGGTGAAATTGGTTTAGATTATTATTATGATTTTGCTCCTAAAGAAATTCAAAAAGATATGTTTAGGAAACAATTAATCCTTGCAAAACAGCTGGATTTACCGGTTATCATACATAATAGAGAGTCAGATACAGATGTAATTTCAATCTTAAAAGAAGAGCAAGATGGAACTTTAAACGGCGTCTTGCATTGTTTTTCGTCTGATTTAGATACCTTGTACCAAGCACTTGATGTAAATATGCATATATCATTTACAGGTAATATTACCTATAAAAAAAGTACTCTTTCTGATATCGTAAAAGCAGTTCCCTTAGATAGAATAATGGTTGAAACTGATTCTCCATTTATGACACCAGTGCCACATAGAGGTAAAAGAAATGAACCCTCTTTTGTTAGATATATTGCCGAAAAAATCGCCGAAATTCATGATATACAATTTGATCAGGTATGTACTATGACTTCAAACACAGCAAAAAAATTATTCAGACTATCGATGTTAATTGTACTTTTTAGTGCAATAACTGGTTTCTCTCAATCCATATATGCTCAGATTTCTGATGATTCAACAGAATATGAAGAAGAAATTATTCCTCAAAATCCTTATTCTCGAACTTTTGGAATTGGCCTATTTGCGGCTACAAATACTGCCATCGAACAATTAACTTTTGAACAAAAAACTAATTCTCGTTCTACTCGTTCTTATGATGGAAATGCAGCCTTAGGTTTTTCTTTAGGATATAATATCATAGATCCAATTATGATAGAAGCAGGATATTTATACACTAGAAATAATAAACCAATCGAATTAGGATATTCAACTCTTCCAAATACATATGAGATTTTTAATATAAGTATGCGTGCAATTGCAAATCCTAGAAGCAAAGTAGCTTTCTTTGCAATCGGAGGTATATCCTATATCTCGAATACAATATTAGGTGAGATTAGAAATGTAATTGGTTTTAATGCAGGCGCTGGCTTTATGGTGCAAATTCCAACAGATTATGGCATTTTTGTACCAACTGCAGAATGGCGCTTAGATTTTGAAGGTGAAGATTATAGAACAGGTAATGAAGATATCGATAGGAAATTCAAAGGTTGGGGGCCAGTTACCATAAATTCATTTTACTCTTTGCCTAAGCTGACAATATTCTGGTATCCAAAATTTTAATTCAAAGGGCTTTAAAGCCCTTCTTTTTTTTCTTTACTGCTTTTTTCCTTGATGGAACACACCGAACAAAACAAACAATCAAAGATATCAACAAGTACCATTAGCAAAATGGGAGTTGATTTACTAAATGGTCCTATAGATTCTACACTAAGAACATTTGCTATCCCAATGGCATTCAGTTTTTTAGTGAATATGCTTTATTCATGGATAGATACATATTTTGTTAGTAGAATTGGTTCTGCTGCAATTGCTGCAATTGGAGTTAGCGAACAATTAGGATTCTTAATTTTTAATTTTGGAAGCGGATTTGCTATTGGTACTGGAATTATAGTTGCCAGAAGAATTGGAGAAGGAAACAAACAAGAAGCTAATTATACGGCCACTCAAGGTATTGTAACAATGCTAGTTTTTTCTAGTTTACTAGCAATTGTTTTAGGGATATTCCTACCACATACATTACAATTATTAGGTTTAGATAAAGATCCAGAAGTATATAATTTAACAAAGGTCTATTTATTCGCTTTGCTATTTGGTGTTCCAGGAAACTTTGTAACATTTCAAATAAATGCGATTGTTAGATCTAGTGGTAATTCAGTATACCCAATGATTATTTTATTATTAACAACAGTAATTAATGCAATTCTAGCTCCATTATTAATATTTGGTTTTGGACCAATTTCTGCAATGGGTATGATGGGGGCAGGAATTGCAACAGCATCAGCTCAGCTTATCGGTGGAATAGTTTCTTTAAGCCTCATTCTAACGGGAAAATCTGGATTGCATCTGGTTTTTGATAAATTCCGATTTGACTTTCCTCTAATTTTCCGCATAATTAAACAAGGTATTTGGTCTTCATTGCAAATGTTTGCTGTAAGTGTTAGTCGAATTTCATTGTTCAAAATTGCTGCCATTTTCGACCCAAAAGTTATCGTTGCAGCATATACATTAGGATTAAAAGTTGATCTCTTTGCTTTTATGTCTGTATTCGCCGTCGGAATAGCAGTAGAAACTGCAACAGGACAAAACCTAGGGGCAAAAAATTACAACAGAATTTTTGCATTCCATAAATCAGCTGTTAAACAATTAACTATTCTGTTAAGCATCTTAGCTATAATCGCATTTCTTGTTGGCGAACAATTCGCACTCATTTTTACCAAAGATCCAGAAATCATTGATGCTACTGTAAAATATCTTCAAATAGCATGTTTTGGCTATATCTTTTTTGCTTTTGGATTTGTGAATATCCGGGTAATTAGTGGTGCTGGAGCTACAATGAGAAGTATGATTATTGTAGCTTCAACACTTATAGGTGTTCAAGTTCCAACTGCTTATGCATTATCTCATTTTACTCCTTTAAGAGAAACAGGTATTTGGATAGGTGTTGTGATAAGTTATATTGCTTTAACTATAGTTGGATATCAGCAACTTAAGGCGAAATCTTGGCTTAAAACCGCCATCTAAAATAAAAGAATAATCAGGGGAGTGATTATGAAACACTTAATGATCTTAGTGTTATTGGGAGCCCACACACATTGTTTTGCACAAGATGATAGCGATGGGATAATTGATCAATCACAGAATGAATCAGCATTGTCTGAATCTGATATGTATGATTATTATTTTTCTCATAAGATAAATTTATCACAATCAACATATAATGATATTGCTCTGCTACCAGGGATTTCACTTATTACTGCTAAAAGAATTAAGAGAATGCTTTTAGATTCAACACTAAGTTTACAAAACATTATACAAGACACTTCACTTCATTTATCAATATATCAACAGCAGGTACTTCAATATTGCACATATATTGGAGAATCTTTATATCATATAGATTCAAGTTCTTTGCAAGTACATGGAAAACAAAGGATAAGATATCTGCAAAAGTCAGGGATATCAAAAGGACAAATACAGAATAATTTTACTGGCTCACATCATGAATTGTATAGTCGGTCTCAGTTGACATATGGTGATGTTCAAAGCGGTTTTACATTCTGCAAAGATGCTGATGAACCATATACATATTCATTTTTAAGTTATTATGCTTCTTATATTAAGGACTCACTTACCATATTGATTGGTGATTATATTCCACAAGTATCTATGGGGTCTTTATTGTCTTCGGGATTAAGATTTTCAGGAGGATTATATCCAATTTCTACTTTACAATCTTGGAAAACATCTATAAAACCATGGAGATCTTCCATGGAACACATGTATTTCCGTGGACTTTCTGTTGAACATGTAAAAACTGTCAATCAACTTACTGTGCACTCAGCTCTCTTCTTTTCTGACAGAAATAGAAGTGCTAATCTTGATATACATGGCGCAATTACTGGCTTTCCGATTACAGGATTATATAGAACATCTACAGAACAACTTGCAATAAATAATGCCAAAGAAAGAAAATATGGAGCATTTTCTGAAATAAGTGACTCACTATATACAGTCACTTTAGCACTCTTGATGTGTAATTATGACAAGCCAATTCATAGTGACTCAGAAGCTTCTTTTCATCAAGCTCATAATGTTACTTTGTCCATAGCAGGAAAATACAGTACAAACAATATTCATATTCAATCAGAATTCTTATTAGACAAGAATTTAGCTTATGGCTTTCAAAGTGCTTTTATTGTTGATAAAGACATCTATAATATTGGAATAGGAATATCTAATTGGCCAATAGATGTATTATCTCCATTTGGTCAAACAATTGGAAGATTCTCAAAGCCAACTAATCAATCAAGTATATATGCTGCTTTGGAATACAAAGCTTCACATAATCTATATTTTTCTGGCTATGCAACATCCTACTCATCAAAACAACCAAGATTTGGGGATGATTTTCCTAAAACTGGAATAATTACTTCTATTCTATGTAAAGTACATACTTCTTTAAAAACATATTGTCTTTTGCAATTTTCAGATGAAATATGCTCTGAAACTGAATTAATTATCCCACAAAGCAGAATATATTCTTTGATGCAAACCAAAAGATTACAAGCTGAATGCTTTGCTTCTCATAGAGATATCAACATTCAATATAAAATAGCTTATACATCAAAAAAATATAAAGAAACGGGCAGAAGTGAAAATGGAATCGCGGGATCATTACATATTAGTGGCACTGTACCATATATAGAAGATCTTCACATACATATTAAACAAACAGTATTTTCTGTGTCTGATTATATCGCTTCTATTTGGTTCCCAGAAACAGGATTGCCAGGACAAATCTTTTTTAATCCATTATATGGAAAGGGAGTTCAAACAACAATTTGTGCAAAATATTCGATACATAAGAGAATAAGTATATCTGCTAATATCTCTGGAATTTATAAACCTTTGCAAAAAGAATTAGGCAGTGGCTTAGACGCAATTGATGGGTCTAGCAAGTATACATATGGAATTCAGGCAGACATTCAATTTTGATGGAGAATATATTCCGCCAATTTAGGTTTTACATTAAATTCTTTGCTTGCATTTTGCCATCTTTCCATAGCTTCTTGCTTATGTTTATGTGGCATATTGTGAATATATACAGCCCTAATCATGATATTTTTAGCAGTGTGTTCTAAAGGAGTAAATTCTATTAAATCTGCGCTATAGCTTTGACTACATAAAATATCCTTTCGCATTGAATCAGTAATTAAGTCTCCTAATCGTTCTTTGGCGATTCCATCTTTTAGCAATAAAGATATATTCTCTGGCATATATTTACTATTCATTTGTTGTTGCACATAATGGTGACAACAAGGAGCAGCCAAAATAATTGCTGCTTTTCTATGTAAGGCTAGAAGCAAAGCATCATCTGTTGCTGTGTCACATGCATGCAAAGCGATATGGACTTCTGCTAATTCGTCTAAGTTAGGTCCTTTCCAATCACCAATAGATGTACATTCAAAATGTGCAATGTGTTCCAATCCAAGATTCTTAGCAGTAGTATTACAAAAATCAACTAATACAGGATTATATTCTAAACCATATAATTCTGCTTCAAGATTACAGCTATACATCAACCACCACAATAATGAAAAACTGATATATGCTTTTCCGCATCCGCTATCTACAATTCTAATTTTCTTATTATGAATATGTGAAGATTGTTGTTTATAGAGATTAATGAAGTGATTGATTTGCTTGTATTTATCTCTCATAGAAGGAATAATTGCACCTTTTTGATCGCAAATCCCTAATGCTTTAAGTAGTATATCTGCATTGTAAGGATTTATAAGCATATCCTTTTCACGATCATCAGATAATTTATTAACCCAATTCTTCTTTGAAGGAGCAGTATATTTATATAATAAAGAAGGATTAGACATACTATTATATTTTCCTTTAGCCCTTATATAGAGGTCCTTATGACTCATTTGAACATGTAATTGTCCAAATGGTAAATGTAGATATGAATCAATAATCTGAAACAATTCATCAATATTATTCAGACTATAATTATGTGTAAAAGACTGTTTTTGAGTAAGAATTTCTCTTTGAATTGATATCTGAGAATCTTGTTGAGAACTTATCATTACCGTCATTTTTTTACAATAAAGATATGATTGATTATCTGGTGCAATGACAATCGACTCTTTAACTCTGCAATCCGAAAATGTAAGAATAATATCAGACGCCAATATGTCTGACTGTTCACTAGAAATGAAGAATTCTCTTACGTTTTGTATTCCAGATTGAAGCATAGAATTTTGTTTGTAAACTTTATAGAACAAAAAGTATATGTCAAATTATAGGTTTTTTTGAACATGTTCTCATAATGAATATATATGAAAGAAATGTACAAGAATTGTATATCAATGATTTTTCATTGAATTCAATTCAATAAACCTTAAATCCAATAAAAATTGATTGTAATCATTATCAAAATAACGAAGCAGTTTTTGTATTTTTGCTCATAGTAATCCTTCATCACTATATATTTTCTCATGAAACACTTCAAAGCATCGATAACCGTTTCTTTGCGAAAGAGCATTCTAGATGTTCAAGGTAAAACAGTAGAACATGCCTTACATTCAACAAATTTCCCAATGATTAAGAATACAAGAATTGGCAAACATGTCGAATTAGAGATAGATGCAGAAAATGCAGAAAAAGCCCATGCTCTGCTTTCTGATGCATGTAAAACAATCATTGCAAATCCAATTATGGAAGATTACCATATTGAACTTCATGAAATGGAGGCATAATCATGAGATTTGGAATAGTGGTATTTCCGGGTTCAAATTGTGATCATGATGCATGGTATGCAACTACTCATAATGCTGATAGTGAAGCAATTATGTTGTGGCATAAAGATACTTCCATACCAAAAGGAACAGATTGTATAATCTTACCTGGTGGTTTTTCTTATGGCGATTATTTGAGATGCGGTGCAATTGCCCGCGTATCTCCGATTATGGCAGCTGTTACTCAGCATGCTAAACGTGGTGGATATGTATTGGGAATATGTAATGGCTTTCAGATTTTAACAGAATCTGGTCTATTACCTGGTGCATTATTACGCAATACATCTCTGAATTTTATCTGCAAGGATGTATATTTAAGAACTGAAAATAGTGTATCCCCATTTACAAATAGTTTAGAACAAGGACAAATTTTGCGAGTGCCTATTGCTCATGGAGAAGGTAATTATTTTGCTGATGAAGATACCTTAAACATGCTTGAACAACAAGGCCGTGTTGCATTTAAATATTGCGATGTAAATGGCAATACATATCTTGAATCTAATCCAAATGGCTCAGCAAGGAATATAGCAGGCATTCTTAATGAACAAGGTAATGTTCTTGGCATGATGCCTCATCCAGAGCGTTGTTGTGATATACAGATTGGCAATGCAGATGGATTGGCAGTATTTCAATCATTGATTTCTGCAGCTGAATTACTTATATAAATATTTTGACCATGTACTTGATCATTTTCGAATTATGAGGTTTTTATGGGTTTTCTCCCTGGCGGATCGGAATGGCTACTTATATTGCTATTCATTATCATCTTTTTTGGTGCAAAAAAAATACCAGAATTGATGCGCGGATTGGGTAGTGGTATCCGTGAATTTAAAAAAGCTTCTAATGGTGAAGATTTAAAAGATTCATCATCAGAAAAGAAAGACACAGAATAAGGCTTTAGCTTTTTGTATTGTTTTTATTATCAATAAAGATATTCCATGTTTGATATTGGCGGAGCAGAATTTCTTATGATTGGCTTAGCAATTTTATTATTGTTTGGGCCAAAGAAAATCCCAGAAGTAATGCATTCGATAGGGAAAGGAATACGCTATTTTAGAAAAGCACAAGAAGATCTAAAATCTCAGATTCGTGATATCTCTACAGAGGTAGAAAAACAAACAAATATCACAAATACTATCGTTTCTGAATCTCCATCACAGATTCATATAGATACAACAATTGTAGAATCAGAAACACAAATAATCTCTATAAGGCCAGCTGAAGGGTCTTTAGCAAGAAATCTACATTTCGACGAAATACAAGAAGATTCTACACAAGTTTCAGACCCAAATCCACAAAAAACTCTTGAACAAGGTGAATAAAATACGATATATCTTTTATGCTGCCATTAGCTGCATGATATATTCCTCTGCACTTGCTCAGGATAGTTCAATAACTCCGATTATAAAAGATTCTAATAGCATTGTATTAAAGAAAAGCAAATCTCCATTTAATGCTGTTCTCTATTCTTTTATATTTCCAGGTAGTGGCCAATTATATGTGGAGTCTTATTGGAAAGCACCTTTAGCTGCAGGTGCTGCAGGTTTTTTTATATATCAGATACTCCATAATCACTCCCTTTATACTCAAAATGCAGATGCTTATAATCAAGCAATTGCAAATGGACAATCACCATTATTACCTGAAATTGATTTACTTAAAAGAAAAAGAGAATTTTATAATAATAATAGAGATATAAATGGATTATATCTTTTAGCTGTTTATGGAATTGCTGCAGTTGATGCTTATGTAGGTGCACATCTTTTTGATTTTGACATAAGTGATGATTTGTCTATGTCTATTCTTCCTAATCCAGTCAATAATGGCGGAGTTTTTTCTGCTAGATTTACTTTTTAGTTTTCTATTGTAGCTCCCTGAGGCATAATATATAATGCCGGACTTTGCGAATAATAACCACTCCCCAATGGAAATTCCCTTTTTTGTCTTTTTCCATTTTTTAGTTTTATCGTTATTGATTTTCTTGTTTTTGATTTTTGTACAGAACCTTTATTTGGGATATCGATAGTAAAAGATTGTGCTTTACCAGAATTTATTCCGGCAATAATATGAAGATTTTGTTTTCCTACAGGAATCATAATTAAACTACGACCATCTTTAGGTACAATAAAACCGCTTTGCAGCGATGGAACAGTTGTAAAATCTCCTTTCCCATTTCCTAATAAAACACATCCCAAGCCATTATCATAACGGAACATTTCGGGGTCTGGGCCATTAAAGTTTCCAATAGCCATGATATCAATGGCACCATCAGCATTAATATCCTCGGCAATTAAGCCATATATAGGAGAAAACTGCATCTCGATAGGTAATTCATGCACAGTAAATTGTCCTGCACCTTTATTTTCCAACCAAATCGTTGAATAATTATGCGCAGTAAAATGAAGTGCATCAGTAAGTGAAGCTCCAAAGATATCTTCGAAACTGGCTTGCCCATAACTATGATATGTTGGAAACCTTCTGTTTAACGTTGGTATTTGAGCATATAAAGGAGCTCTCATCCTCACTGGATATCGTTTTTCACCATTCCAATATGTCATGATTACATCATCGCTACCATTTTCATCAAAATCTTTGACATATAATTCTATAGGTTTTTCTTTGGTTGGTTTATAACGTGTATTCTTCCCTAGATTTCCGCATACATAATCCATATCGCCATCATTATCGATATCTGCAGGAATGATACTATTATAAGCACCAGATATTGAATCATTAAATGGATGAGCAATCGAAAATTTTCCTTTATTGTTTATGAATAATGTAGGAGACATCCATTCGCCTACAATCCATAAATCCATATCATTGTCATTATCAACATCGCTCCACAATGCTGAAGTTACTAATCCTACAGAGCTTAAGCCCGGAGCTATAGAATCAGTTATATCTTTCCAGCCATCTATATCTTTTCTAAGAAGTATAGACTTTGGGATCAAAGGATATTTACCAGGAATAGCCCTGGCACCGATAAATATATCTATATCACCATCACTATCATAATCAGCGCCAACAGTACATGATGCAGCAGATTGTTCACGAGGTAATTCCATTATTCCTTGGGCTTTAGCAAACAATCCTTTTCCATCATTTATATATAGTCTATCTTGCAATAACTCCACTTCTTCTTGGGCAAATTCATTGCCACCAGAACTAATATAGCAGTCATTATCTCCATCACCATCTGCATCAAATAGTAATATTCCTTGATCTTCATATCTAAAATCAGATTCGAATGCTGGTTGTTTTAGGATTGTAAATTTCCCTGAAGCATTTCCGATATAACAAATAGCTGGGATTTCATGAGAACCACCAATTACTAAATCATCTATATCATCACCATTAATATCAGCAGCAGCAATAGCTGGACCATTTATAGAAAGCCTTCCAGGCATTAAACGCTGTTGATAAAAATCATCAAATAGATTTTCTTTGTGCTTATAATCAATACTTTCTGATGCAGATAATTCTTTACAGATCATAGGCTTAGGATCTATCATTGTTGCGTATTTTGAATCTGCTTGTTTAATCGTTATCAATTGATTTATAGGTACTGAATTCACTATTTGTTTTAAGGATCCTGGCCAATACACAATTACTTTTTTGATTTCAGTAGCATCTGCCAAGCCAATATGAATTATGGGGTCGACACTTGATAAAAAGCCACGACCTGAATGGGCTTCTCTATAAGCAATAAAGTCTTTGCCTTTAATGGTATAATGAACTTCGATTTTTGCACCAATACCTGCGCTATTTTTTCCTGCTCCACGTAATTGCACCCTCAAAAAATTGCCACGTTTTTGTTCAATAGCCATATTGCGATAAAGAAAAGCATTTGAATCTACATTATTCAATGCCATATCTAAATCACCATCATTATCGAAATCGGCATAAATAGCACCATTAGTACTTAACTTTTGCGTTAAACCCCATTCATTACTTATATCTTCAAATTGAAGATTCCCTTTATTTCTAAAAACATAATTTCTTAATCTGGTTTTCGGCATTGAATTAATAAGCCACATAAACTTATCAGTCTTTTTCTTAACGCTATAACTGGCAATATCCATGTCTTGTCCATCTCTATTTATACCATTCATGATACAAATATCTTGCATGCCATCATTATCCAGATCGGCAAACCAGCTGGCCCAACTCCAATCTGTTTCTGCAATTCCTGCTAAATAACCAATATCACAAAAATTAAGATTTCCACAGTTTAACTGAAGGCAATTTCTAGTTAAAGAAGTGGAATCAAAATATGGGTTAAAAGTAGAAGGGGTTGTCATTTGTGTTAAACGTCTTTCATGGTCTGGAGGCAACATATCAACTGTTAATATATCTGCCAATCCATCATTATTGATATCACCAATATCAGATCCCATAGAAAAATGAGAAGTATGACGAAGCTTCTGTGGGGCAATATCAGTAAAAGTACCGTTCTTATTATTGATATATAACAAATCCCTAGCTTCGAAGTCATTTGCTACATAAATATCTGTCCACCCATCATTATTTAGATCCCCTAAAGCTACACTTAAACAATATCTATCATCATCAATTCCCGCTTTTTTCGATATGTCTGAAAATATACCATTATTGTTGACCATTAGCTTATCTGGATAGCCATGTACTTGAGCATATCCGCCGGCAGTATATCCATTTTGACCAATATATACATCTAAATCGCCATCATGATCATAATCAAAAAATACAGCTTGAACGCTTTTACCCTCAAAATTCAAACCATACTCAGCACCCTTTTCAGTGAATGTTCCATTACCATTATTGATATACAATAAATTTGGATCATTAAATCTACATATATAAAGGTCTAAATCGCCATCGCCATCAATATCTGCAAAAGTAGGGCCAAAACTCAAAGAGGCAGAATCTGAAATTCCAGCTTTTTTTGAGATATCTTCAAATTTCCAATTTCCTTTATTGAGATATAATCTATTAGGTACTTGCATACCAGTAAAGAATAGATCTATCAATCCATCATTATTAATATCACCAGCTGCAACACCATTACCAATATAAACAAAGAACTGCCTACTATAATTAAAATCTTCTGTTTCAATAAGCCTATTAAAAAAGGTAACTCCAATAGAATCAGGTGATTGTAACTCTAAGAGTGGAGCCTTCCCTATATTCTGATTTGATTGAGCAAGTATTGTATTGCATGTAAAAACAGACAATAACAATGATAAATAGATAAGTATTTTCATGCGTTAAACAGGGAATTTTCCAAGCCATGAGAAAAAGAAAGGCCAAAACTACAAAATCAAGAGAAGTTAAATGAAAAAAAATTGATCACTTTTGATGCAAGCCATTTAATTTTCAAAAACATAAGCTCATCAAAAAAGCAATTTTATGTTATTTTTGCATATCATTTTTATGCTTTATGATTGCAGCATCATAAAAGCAAGCCGAATCATCATTTTCTTCTTATATAAGGCTACTCATGGATACTAAGAGTACTCTGTTTATCATTACTTTACTTATTGCTGGTGGTATTTTTGCGAATAATGTAAAAAGACTAATAGGCTATTTACGCTATGGAAAGCCAGATAATAGAACAGATAAACTTTTTGCGAGAATTAAGCAGACAGTATTAGTTGGTTTTGCACAAACAAAGATCTTAAGAGATAAAGTTGCAGGGCCAATACATGCAGGAATATTTTGGGGCTTTTTAATTCTTTTATTTTCTGCAGCTGAAGCAGTTTTAGAAGGTATCAATCCAGCCTTATCTTTTAATGTGCTTGGACCTTTATATTCGATTATAACAGTTCTTACCGATTTCTTTTGTTTACTTATAATTGTCGGCACTGCTTTATCTTTATGGCGTAGATATATTCTAAAAATTAAGCGATTACAAGTAGAGCATGAAAAAGTTGAAGCTGGAATGATTTTACTAACAATTTTTAGTATCGTTACTTCTTTATTGCTTCAGAACTCAGCTAGAGTTGCTATGGGGACAGATTTTTCTTGGGCTTTAAGGCCTATATCAACCATTATTGCTTCTATACTTCCTTTGGGCCATACTTCATTTGAGATATTTTGGTGGATGCATATCATTTTAATTTTTTGCTTTACCAATTATCTACCTTTTAGCAAACATTTGCATGTTTTAACTTCTATTCCAAATGTATTCTTGAGCAATTTAGGACCAGTAAATTCCCTAGAAAAAATTGATTTTGAAAAAGAAGATGCTGTCAAATTTGGCATAACAGATATTGAAGATTTTTCTTGGAAAACATATGTAGATAGCTATACATGTACTCATTGTGGTAGATGTACAAGCGTATGCCCGGCCAATCAAACTGGAAAAGTTTTAGACCCAAGAATGATTATTGTGGGTATTCACGATAGAATAATGGATAAGGCTCCTTTATTAGATAAAATATCTGATTATAAGAAAAATGCTTCTAGACAAGATGTGCGCAAAGCTGCAGATGGATTGTTAACTGGTAAAAAATCAGATGAGTTTGATTCTGATGAATCACAGCTTTTTACATTATTGTTAAATGATGATGAACAGAATATTTGGAATAAAAAGCTTATAGGAGATTATGTAAATCCTGATGCATTATGGGCTTGTACAACATGTGCTGCATGTATGCAGGAATGTCCAGTGAATATTGAACATGTTCCAGCAATTGTAGGAATGAGGCGCTCTATGGTAATGATGGAATCCTCATTTAACGAGGAAAGTGCATTACTTCCTGATATTTATGGAAATATGGAAACAAATTCTGTTCCTTGGGGAGGATTTAGCGAGCAAGACAGAGCGAATTGGACAGAAGGCAAAGGAATTAAAACCGCTGCAGAAGACCCAGAAATGGATGTTTTATTCTGGGTTGGTTGCGCAGGTAGTTTCGATGAAAGAGCAAAGAAAACTACTTCTGCATTTGCAGAACTCATGCAGATAGCAAATATTAATTTTCGCATTCTTGGTACCGAAGAGCGCTGCACTGGAGATCCAGCTAGAAGATCTGGTAATGAATATCTTGCTGATATGCTTACAAAAATAAATATAGAAACAATGAACACATATAATGTTAAAACAATAGTTACAACTTGTCCTCATTGTTTTAATACATTAAAAAATGATTATCCTCAATTTGGCGGAGTATATGATGTAATGCATCATTCTCAATATGTGAAAGAACTTATAGAATCAGGAAAACTCTCTATTGATAAAGAAAAAACCACAGTAAGTTCAGATGCGATAACATATCATGATTCTTGTTATTTAGGACGTTATAATAATGAATATGAAGCTCCAAGAGCATTATTAGAGAATGTACCTGGTTTAACAATCATCGAAGTAAATAATTCTCAAGATAAAGGTTTTTGTTGCGGAGCG
>JALRHN010000140.1 GCA_023259575.1 Candidatus Kapaibacterium sp.
TTATATACTGTTTTAGAATTAGTTAATATAATAAAAAATGTTAATCCTTCAGGAGTTACTATATCTGGTGGTGATCCTTTCGAGCAATCCCAATTCCTATTAGAGTTATTAAAAGAAATATACAAGATGGATTTAAAGGATGGGATTATTGTGTTCTCTGGTTTTACTATAGATGAGATTAAAGAAGAAAATACTATGAGGGAATGTTTAGGTTATTTAGATGTTTTGATAGATGGTAGATTCGAGAAGGACTGTATAACTAAGGATGGGTTAAGAGGCAGTAGTAATCAGAATATAATTTATTTTTCTAGTAAGGTTAAAGATCTTTTTATTGATCAGGAAGTAGAAGTAGGTTTTGATTATATTACTGGTTTTCCTCTTATAAACAGTGAATTAATAAAGTTAGGAATTCGAGTAAAGTGACAGAGACAAGTAAGAGTTATGATTTAAGAATTCGAGAGGGTCATTTCGAGAAGTATTTAAAAGGTAAGGGAATTGATATTGGTGCTGGTCCTGATCCTTTAGTAATTCTTGATGGTACTGTTAAGAGTTATGATTTTAAACAAGGTGATGCGAATTTTATGGAAGATCAGAAGGACAACATTTATGATTTTGTTTATTCGAGTCATTGTTTAGAACATATGAAAAGTGTTAGAACAAGTTTATTTAATTGGTGTAGGATTTTAAAACCTGGGGGATATTTATATATTACAGTTCCAGATTTCGAGTTATATGAGAAATTAAATTGGCCGAGTAATTTTAATCTAGATCATAAATTCTCTTTTTCGAGTAAATATAAGAGAAGTGATGTTAATAGGATTAATCATTATAATATCTCTGAGGATTTAGAGCCGTTATTAAATTCGTATAATGTTAATTTAATAGAAGCTGTATTACAAGATGAAGGTTATGATTATTCTTTACCTAATACTGTTGATCAAACTTTAAGTGGAGCTTTGGTACAGATTAATATTATCGGACAGAAAAAGTTATAAGGGGGATATTAATATGGGTAGACCGAGAAAAGTAATTGAAGTGGTTGAAGAAGCTGCTGAGAATTTCGAGTCTTTAGAGGAATCAGTAGTAGAGGAAGTAGAGGAGGATGTTTCTTCTGTTCCTTTTTCATTAGGTAAGATTTATGCGGTTTTCGAGGATGATAGATTAATCGGATATGCAAAAGAAAATTCGAGCAAATTAGCCGAGTATCAAAAATCTAATTATGATGAATTAGGTGAGATGTTAAGAAGATACAGTTTGCCTTTCGAGGATGAGAAGGATATTTTATTTGCGAATCTTGGATCTGATGCGAATAATTATAATTCTTGGGCACAGTATCAACATCAATTAGGAGTAGCGCCATCTCAACCTCCTGTAGTTAACTTACTAGGATATCATGGTAAGAGACTTAATACACAGGACCCAGAAGAGATTGTAATTCGAACTCATGCTTTTAAGTATGTGTTCCAGGAAATCGAAGAACTTGATTAACCTAGAGGCGATGACTGTTTATAGTTATAGTATTAAATTAAAATACTATAACTATACAAATGAGTTTTTCGAGTATCTTAAGGGTAAAGAAGATAAGAATGATATTTATGATTTAAGATTCGAGAACCATACAATATTTTTCTTTTCGAAGAGTAAACATACCGGCAATAAATTAATTCAAGAATTCGAGAAGATTAAGTTAGAGAGCATGGTATAATGTTTTAGATAGATAGGTTGTTTAAAGTAGGTTAGAAATTCGAGCTATTTTAATATTATCTATATAAGGAAAATAAATATGAAGATTCTTTTATCAATTGCAGCTTTATTTGCTGTATCTAATTGTTATGCGTTAGAGTATGGTCCAGCAGCTCCACCAAAGGCGCAATCATTTTTTGTTAAGCCAGGTTTTAAGGATGGCAAGATTCAGAGTGTTTCGCTAGGTGTATCTTTAGATGGCCGTAATAGTAATGCTCTTCTTGTTACTAATCTTGATTCTTACAAGGTTTTTAATCGCACAGTAGAAACCGTAGCAACAGTAAGTACAGATCGCTATGGTAATAAGGCTGCTGTAGGTGCTGGTGTTCTAGTTCCATTGGGCGAGCATTTTGGTGTATCATTAAAGGCTGGCGGATATTTTGAGGGAACAGATCTAGCAGCAAAGGGACGTGTTAGTAATCGTTTAGTTCCAGCAGTTACAGCTAGAATTGATTTAACTAAGACACTATCCGTATTTGGTGTTCGTCTCTAAAGTATAATCGTACTTAATCTGGAAATTATTATATATGATAATTTCCAGTTACACATTAAAAAGTAAATGGGATCTCTGCAAAATTTGTGGAGATCCTTTTCTTACTTGTACCTTTAGTAACATTTGTAGTAATTGTGAAAAATATGAAAAAGACAGAATAATAATAATCGCTAAAATAAAATTCATCTTATTATTATTTATTATCTTATATCCAATATTAGCAACAGGATTATTTTTCCTATTAGATTATTTTAAAGCTAGTCTTATTCACAAGCTGGCTGGTCTATTATTTTTAATCCCACCATTTGGATATATAGTAAATAAGAAAATTAATAATACAACATTATGAATATTGTTCTTTTATATACCCAAGCGAAATTATTAGCCTATATTGTAGGATCTTTTAAAAATGTAATCAAAGGAGATTTAATTCTTATTATCCCATTATTAGAACAGAACATTACCGCAGCTGTTAAAGAAGGAGAATTAGAAGAAATATTCCTAGCTAGATTACATAACTTAAAATACAATCTTTATACTATACAAAAAGATATCAAATACTTAAATGTATTACAGGAAAATAAAATAATATTAGATCTTAAACATAGATTAATATCTTTCTCTAATAGGAATAAAAATAATCCTAATGTTGGTATGCATTTTAATATTACATTAGAGGAAATAGATATTTTAAAAGATTCATTAAACTTCTATATTAATGTTATGATAGGCGATTTAGGATCTGCTTTTAAAGTAATAGAAAAATATAGAAGTTTTAACATAGATTTTTCCATATATAATAATCTAGCTAGTGGTTTTTTGGACGACGTAACCTTTCATGAAATTACCTCAAAAAAGATATTCCGAAAAGTTAGATGGGGGTATGATATATATAGAGGATTATTACAGGAAGACCATAAATTAATTGGAACTTTACCTGGAATAAAAATAATAAGATGACATTATTAGATTTGACCGCTATTGATAGATTAATTGATTTATATGGAGAAGAACAATTAGTTAGATTTTTAGAAGATGACAAAGTATATAGTCTTGAAGAATTCCGATTATTGTGCGAAGATAATAACTGGAATTTCTCTATTGATGAATTCACTGTTAACGTTTCCGACTTTCCTCTATCTCAAGAAGAACCAATTTTAGCCCTTGTAAAAAATGACTAGCGACCTTTATCAACACGAATATAATAATAATAATCATTACAATCATAATCGTCTCTCTAGATTCTTAGCAAGTATTAACTATTCAGACCCAAGATATGTTAAACCAAAAGATATAGATAAAAATATTAGAGAAGGAATAATTAGAATAAATAAAAGTGATTGGGTCTGGACTGTATTCTCTTGTTCAGGACATAAAAATAAACCTTATCATCCTTATCTAGTATTTATTGTTGATAATAAATATAAAGGATTACTGTTAGAGAATATATATAATTCTTTTTCTACAAATGTTCATAGTACTTCATTTCCTTTATGTGGCGGAAGAACATTCGAAATACATACAGGATACAATGATGATAACTTTACTATGATTACTCTCCATTTCACTAATTATAAAAAGAGCCGACTAAAAGAATATCAATCTGTTCTTAATAACCTCCTAATGAACATCCCCCTATCACCATAGATATATTATCATATGCTACATAGGATGCAATATAATCCCTAATTTATTTTAGGGATTTTTTGTTTTAAATCACAATCCTAACCGCCAGTCTAATATAATAGGAAAAAGAATGTTGCTAATGTTATAGTGCTTGTGATATATTAGGTTATGAGAAAAATGAGATTAGTGTTTACAGCCGAGTTTGAGATACCTGATAATGTTGTAATTCATGATGGTGGAATATTCGAGTGTGAAGATGTAATGTTTGAACCGGAATTACAATTTAATTGTGTTGAGGTGGATGTAAATAATCCAGAAGAGTTAATTCAATTTCCTAATGATATCTGGTCTGTAAAGGAATATGAAATTAAACATATTGGAGTAAAGTCAGAAATATTTGTGGAACAGATTGAAGATTAATTACTGTAAAGAATTAACTTCAAAAATAAAATACCACAAATGGGAAGAAGTGACATATAATTTTTATTATCTCTCATATAATAAATTAAATTTCTATAAGAGAAAAGTATCGAAGAATTATTGGCACTTCACTGTATCAGATGGTATAACGTCTTGTTCGTTTAATATGTATGCTAAGGAAGAATAATGAAAGTTAATTTTTCAGTTTCAGGCACTATGGAAATTCCTGATGATGCAGTAAAGCATTATGATGTTGCTGGTGAATTATATGCATTTGAATTTAATAATAATATGTATATGCTTCAGGTTTGTTTAGTTGCTGAAAGTCCTGATGGTGAATATGATATCGTTCATCAATACGACGAAATGCATGAACATAATATTAATAACCTTAGATACGATACAGCAAACTTTATTGAATAAAATATAGCCCAGAAAATAATCTGGGCTTTTTCTTGCAATCATATGTAACAGATGATACTATTCCTTGTTGGTGATTATTGTAAGGAGAATCGAGAGATATGCCTAACTGGGTAATGAACGAACTAACCTGCATCTTTGAAACTAAAGAAGAATGCGAAGGGTTTAAGAGCAAGGTAGATGTAGAGAATCTTTATAATTCTTTCTTTCCTATGCCTGAAATTTTGAGCGACACACAAAGTCCTGATGTTAATGTCAGCAAATTGATTCTTGAGTACAATCGGGAAACAAATTCTACAGCAATTGGTCTCACTGAAATTATCAATAGTGGTCATTCTTGGTTGGCTGGACTCGCACAACAAGCACTAAAGAATCAAGAAGCAAAAATCGCTACTGGTTTTTCTAACTGGTATGATTGGTGTTGTACGAATTGGGGTGTTAAATGGGATGCATCTGATGTTCAAGTTAAAGAACTCCCTGATTTCAATACAGTAATATATTCTTTTAATAGTCCTTGGGATACTCCAGAGAAATTTGTAAAAGAATTGTCTAAACTATATCCTAGTGCTATATTTGAAATGGTATCAGGCTCTATTGAAAATGATAACCATTATGAATTTACCTGTAAGAATGGCAATATGGAAATTACCAGTTGCTATGGTTCATTTCGAGAAGCAGTAGAAGATGGTAAATGGGGCGGTATGGATGAATGGTCTGATGTTTTTGAATCTGAAGAAGAGGATGAAGAAGTATGACAATTAAGGAACT
>JALRHN010000141.1 GCA_023259575.1 Candidatus Kapaibacterium sp.
CCAAAATAGAATACCACTTGATAGAAATGATGCATTAAATAGTGCGGTTTCAAATGAACGTGATATAGGTGTGTTCTTTTACTGGGCGCCCAAAGAAATAAGAAAGCTATATTCAAGTTTAGTAAATGATGGTTTAAAAGGTAGTGGTGACTATGGTGTTTTTGCATTTGGAGCATATAATGGACAAACAGCTAATAATCCAGAATTAAACAATGAACCTCATATTGTAAGCCGTTTGACTTATCCTTTTGAATATAAAGATCAAATAGTAGAACTAGGTGTTCAAGCTTATACTGGAAAATGGGTGATGCCAAAATCAAATGTAAGCAGTGGCGTAAAAACTAGTTCAGACTTAAATTACCTTGACCAAAGGGTTGCAGGAACTTTTGTTTTATATCCTAAACCTTTTGGTATTCAGGCAGAATATACTTTTGGAAAAGGTCCTGAGTTTAATAAAGCAACTAACTCTATAGATGTAATGCCTCTTAATGGAGGATATGTAACGTTAAGCTATTTAACGAAAATAAATCAACAAGTTTTCATTCCATTTATTAGATATCAATACTATGATGGTGGGAAAAAACATGAAAAAGATGCAAGAAGTTATAATGTTACTGAATTTGAAATTGGTAGTGAATGGCAAGTAAATAAAAACTTTGAATTAGTTGTTAATTACACTATCTCCGATAGAAGGTATGAGGATTTTCTAAAAAATGATAATTTTCAATCAGGTAGTTTGTTAAGAATGCAGGCTCAAGTTAACTTTTAATATATAATGTTAATTGTTAATTAGTCAATGAATGTGATTGCATACTTCCCAAAAATTCTTGCCATAAGTATATTTGCAGAATAAGTACAATAATGGCTAAACTATTAAGTTGATCAGATAATTTTATTAAGTAAACAGATATACTACAATGGGTCTATTTTCAGCATTACTCGGCAATGCAGGTGCCGTAAGTCAAGATGAGTTACAAAAACAATACAGTCAACTATTATGCGATGGCGAAGAAATTGAACTTGGATTCAAAATCATTCGTGATATGTTCATCTTTACTAATAAAAGATTGATTTTAGTTGATAAACAAGGAATTACAGGTAGCAAGACAGAATACAAATCAGTTTCCTACAAAAGTATTACTCGTTTTAGCATTGAAACAACAGGTACTTTTGACTTAGATGCTGAACTTAAAATTTGGGTTTCTAGCGAAATTGAACCAAGTATTAGCAAACAGTTTAATAAATCAGTAAATGTTTATGATGTTCAAAAAGTCTTAGCTCATCATGTTTTATAATAAACATATTCTCTTCATCAGTAATTATTAATAAGTATTATTGAGAAAATCTGATAGTTAAAAGTACATATAACAATTGAACACATAATGAAATCCTTTCAAACATCTACTGGTTTTTTGGTGATTGTAATGTCTGCTCTGGGTTTTCTAAGTTGTAATAATCAAGCTCCGCACAAAATTGCTGAACAAAAGCTTCAGAATTCTACTCAAAAACTAATTGATACAATACAAAACATTTCTACTGAAAAAGAAGAAACGAAACAAGTCGATAGTGTTTATGTAGTTATATGCTCTGAAAAAGAGCTGCCAAACCCTGATGCCCAAGACCCAATCATTAACAAAACATGTCTATTTAAAGACTATAAAACAATTTCTATAGGATCTCCTGATTATAAAGGAAGATATTCTTATGAATATAAACTCTATAAAAAACAATCAAATGGAACATTTAAAAAAGTAAAGAATGTGTCCTTATTTAATGAAAAGAAAAATGAATTATTATCTCTCATTAATGCTAAAATCAAAAAAGAATATGATCTATATGCACAAGACCCAGAATCTAGAGATTGCTTTGATCAGATGTCTTTTGTTCCTTTTACTTTTGAACAATTAGGTATCGATTTTAATAATAATTCTATAAATTTTAATGTGACTTTTGGTTTAATAAGCGCATGTATGAACGTAGATGGAACAAGCATTGAATTCAGTTTACATGAAATTAAACAATATCTAAACCCATAATATGAGATTATTCATCTTAAACAGATCCCCTTTTATAATAGACGCCCTTCCCTTTTAAGATATAATTCTGCTTTTTTCCATTCTGGATAACAATGTTCAATTTCTTGCCAAAATTCAGCTCCATGATGAAAATATTTGGTATGTACTAATTCATGAATAATCAGGTAATGAAGTGCATATTCAGGTGCACGCATAATCTTTGTATTAAAATTCAAATTCCCTTTAGATGAACAACTTCCCCATTTCGATTTTTGTGATTTTATAGCAATATTACCATACCTAAAATTATATCGTTCTGCATATTTTTTCACTATTGGTGGTATAATATCCTGAGCCTGTTCTTTATACCATTGTTTTTTTTGTTCAGGACTTTCCACATTAATCGTCGACTTAATAATCTTGTCTACTTTATCAATAATCCCCTTAAATCCTGCATTTGTATCAAAATGCACTGTATATAAGTCACCCATAAATAACAGCGTACCAGGTTTTTCTTCGACATAAAGAGCTTTTAATTCTGCTACTTTAGACCGTTGCTTTTCTATCCATGATTGATGATGCCCAATAAATGCAACAATATCCTTATTTGAAGCCCTTAAAGGGACAGTACACAGAATTTTATTATCCTTTATCGATACTCGTAAAGTAAAACGCTTTACTTTTTTCTTAATAATTTCTATGTATTGGTGATTATCCATGAATATATATCTATCAAAAAAAAGCCCCATTTTCATATGAAAACAGGGCTCGAAAGGATTGCTTCGGTATTACTTAATAATTGTCATAGACTTAGTAATTGACATATCAGATGTCTGCAATGTATAATAATATACACCTGCAGGCATAGTATTCATCTGAACTGGATATTCATGCATACCAGCTTCCATAATACCTGGCTCTATATTTAAAATAGAAGAACCTAATATATCACGAATCTGTACTGTGACTTTGCTTGCTGATGGGAGATAATATTGAATAGTAACATTTCCATCGCTTGGATTTGGCTTGCTCCAAAGCATCCATGCATGTTCATTATCTTCTAATGAAGCTGGGCCAATTACAGTATGAACAGCAGTATTGGATGTATCTGCATTACACATTCCCTTTACGATACAGTAATAAGAACCATTTTGCGCTCTTTTTGCATCAGGAACTATATATGCAGAATTGATTGCACCAGAAATTGGATTACCATCTTTATACCATTGATATGTTAATCCGGTACCACGTGCAGTAATTTCTAATTTCATGGTATCACCGAACTTGCTATCAGAAACTGTAGACAAATCCTTAATAATTGTATCATTTTGCATTCCTACAAAATTCACAATTGTTGATGAGTCAACACCACAAGCGGAAGTAATAATACATTTATAATCCAAATCATAGGATACTTGTGTTATATCTTCTAATTTTTTGATAGCAAGATTTAATACTATTTCAGATGTATCTGAACCCAATGATAAAATAGCTGTAGAGGTATCTGCGCCTACTGGTCTTGGATTTCCACGAACATATACCCATTTATAACTTACATTATTACCTTTTATTATTGCATTTGCTTTTGCTGATGTTCCAACACAGGCTGTTATGCTAGGAACTGGTTGCTGAATAATAGCTGGTGGAGTATTTAATGTTAATCGTGCAGCTGAAGATGTAGAAGAAACAGATCCAATAACATTACCAATAGTAGTTACTTTTACTGTATACTCTGCAATATCATTAATATCTGCATTTGTAATTGTTAATGTAGAAGTTGCTGAACCTGAAATATTACCTTGATCTGTTATTGCTATTCCATTTTTAAACCATTGATATGCAATATCAACGCCATTAGGAGTTGTTTTAGCACTTGCAGCTAATTTTGCTTCAGAACCTTTACAGATTTCAATATCTTTTGGATTACTTGTAATGCCAATACTTAATATCGAAACTTTTACTTCATCAGAAATTATCATTCCGCAATTGCCTGGTCCTTTCGCTACACATGAATATAAACCAACTGTATCTGAAGATTGTAAATCACGAATAATCAGTGTAGGAGAATTAGCTCCACTAATGCGTGTATCATCTTCTACAATTAATCCATCTTTGAACCATTGATAAGTAATAACAAAATTACCATTTGCCTCTACTTCTAATTTTACGGTAGACCCTTTAACGGCAATCTTGCTTTCTGGTTGACGTAATACTACTAATGGTCTATTTACATATAATACAGCTGTATCAGATGAAATATTGCTACAAGGGGCTTTCCCACCAATTGCACAATGATACAATCCAGATTCATTTGGGGTAGTATTAGCTATCATAATTGATGGCTTATTTTGATTTGTTAATGGTTTTCCATCTTTATACCATTGATATGTAACACCTGTTCCATATGCAGATGCTACCATATAAATAGTATCACCCAAACATGTATTTCTGGATTTTGGTTGTAGCAAAATTGTAGGTGGAATATAGAATGTTAATGGTATGATTTCTGAAAGATTAGATGGATGTTCAGCATCTACAATGCGGATACTAGCATTAGTAGTTGAATCTTTAAAATCATTTGGAATCCATGTCATACTGCCAGAAGCACCATTTGCTTCATCATCGATAGAAAAGTATGTTCTTCCTGTAGAAGATCCATATGAATATTGAAGATTAGCTTTTTCAACACCTCTGGATACCCATGTAATTTGAACAGGCTTTCCTACGCAGAAAACTTGTCCAGGATTGATATTCGTAATACGTATTTGAGGAGTACTAAAATTGATAGCATTTAATCCACCAATTTGATTTACTGTACTTACACCAGCCCAAATTCCATCTTCATCTGTCCAAGAACGCAATAAATTTCCATTAATATCTCTTTGTTCCATTCTCCTAATTCCATTAGAAGAACTACTAGGAATAAGCGTTGCCCATGCACCAACTGTATTATCTAATAATTTATAGTAAGGTGCAAAAGTAACTGTATCACTTAATGTTCCATCATCTTGAACTATCGCTGTAGATAAAGGATTACCTGTACCCGCTGTATTGTCATATAACATAACAAATGTTTTTTGAGCTAATCCACTTTGATTATCATAAATACCTGTTGCATTTGTAGACAAAGAACCAAAATCAATAGCTTTGGTTGTATTTGTTGTATTTAAAGTATCTGCAACATATCCATTGATAGGATTATCAGTCAAAATCACACGCCATATAACATTATTTCCAGCACCAAAAGCAGTATTTGTAGTTGGAACTAGATTAATCCATAATGTTTTTGATGTTTCATTTACTCCAGTAGTAAATGAAGAATTAGAAGCCGGGCTTGCTGTGGAAGCCAAAAATCTATTGAAACTATAAAGATATGTTCCAGTTGCTGCATCATAATGATAATTATTTCCACCACCAATACCTGATGTCAAAACACTATTTACTGCACCAGAAAT
>JALRHN010000142.1 GCA_023259575.1 Candidatus Kapaibacterium sp.
CTAATCCAGCAGAAAAAAAAGTGATTTTATCATGTCCAAAATGATGATCTTCATCTGGTGGTAAATATGTAATTCTTAAACTATACCAAGCAAAGCCCACTGCAGCAATATGTACTACAGTTTCAATTGCATCCGAAAAAATCGCAATAGAACCAGTTAAAACATATGCTGTCCATTTAAGACCAAGCATTAAAATACCAATGAACAATGAAATATTCATTGCCTTAGATTCTTTGGAAGATGGTGTAGTAGCGATATTTCCAGAGTTTTGTAATTCAATCATAATGCGACTTAATAATCAAAAAAAACAGCATACAAAGATACATAATCAAATGGAGTAAACATTGTTAACTGAAGGATATATTTGTGTAAAACTTTACGATAATTAAACTTCCTCAAAAGCGTATTTTGTATCATTAATTATTATGCAATTTTCATAGTATGCCAGACTTCGTCCATCTTCATAATCATACCCATTATTCTTTATTAGATGCTGCATGTAAGCCAGAACAATTAATTGCAGCAGCTAAAGCTGATGGGCAAACATCTCTTGCTTTAACAGATCACGGAGTGATGTTTGGATGTTTTGAATTTTATAAAAAAGCAAAGAAAGCTGGTATAAAACCAATTTTAGGGTGTGAAGTATATATTGCAAATGGTAGCAGATTTGATATGACTTCTAGGAAAGCAGCTACCAAGAAAAGAAATTATTATCATTTAGTACTTTTAGCCAAAAATGATATTGGCTATAAAAATCTAATGAAACTTACTACATTAGGTCACACCGAAGGATTTTACTATAAACCTAGAATTGATACAGATTTATTAGAAAAATACCATGAAGGATTGGTTGCTTTATCTGCTTGCTTAGCAGGTGTCATTAATGCACCATTATTAGAAGGAGATTATGAAGGAGCAAAAAAGACAGCAATATGGTACAAAGAATTATTTGGGGATGATTTTTATATAGAATTACAAAATCATGGTTTGCCAGGTGACGAAATTGTGATGGCACAAGCGCCAAAATTAGCGCAAGAGTTAGGTATAAAACTGATTTGTTCTAATGATTGTCATTATATAAAACAAGAAGATGCTGTTGCCCATAATGTATTGCTGAATATAAAAGAAGTGAATGCTGCAAATTCTGGAAAATTAGATATATATAATCTTAGATATGGAAAGCCTGAGATGTATTTTAAATCTAAGCAAGAAATGGCAGCTTTATTTTTAGATTTCCCAGAAGCAATAGAAAACACAAATGAAGTTGCAGAAAAATGTAATGTAGATTTAAAAACAGATATCAAAATGCCTGTTTTTCCTATTCCATCACATTCTAAAGCAGAAACACTCGAGGAATATCTTGAAGAAATAACAATGATAGGATTAGAAAAAAGATATCCTGTTTTAACCAAAGATATTTTAGATAGAGTTCAATTTGAACTTGATGTTATTAACAAAATGGGCTATGCTGGTTACTTTTTAATCGTTCAAGATTTTATAGCTGCTGCCAGAGATAAACATGTGAGAGTTGGCCCCGGACGTGGCTCTGCGGCAGGAAGTATTGTAGCTTATGCATTAGGAATAATTAATGTTGATCCATTAAAGTATGACTTATTATTCGAGAGATTTCTTAATCCAGATAGAGTATCAATGCCCGATATTGATATTGACTTTGCTGATGATAAAAGAGATATCGTTATAGATTATGTTAAAGAAAAATATGGAAATGACTCTGTAGCGCAAATAATCACATTCGGAACATTATCTACAAGAGCTGTTCTGTCTGATGTAGGAAGAGTACTTGGTGTTCCTTTACCTACAATTAGAAGTATTACTGAAAAAATTCCTGTTGTTATGGGAAAAGTAACTTCATTAATAGAAGCATTAGAATTACCAGAATTGCGCTGGGTAAAAGAAACAAATGATCAAAAGTTAAAAGAAGTAATTAGTTATGCAATTACATTAGAAGGATTAGCTAGAAATACTTCCACTCATGCGGCAGGTGTAGTTATTGCTCCAGGCGATATTACTGATTATGTTCCTCTGTATAAAACTTCAGACTCTGGACTTGCCACCCAATATACAATGAAAGATTTAGAAGATGCAGGTCTTCTAAAAATGGATTTTTTAGGATTAAGAACCCTTTCTATTATCGAAAATACATTATCTCAGATTAAACAAAATCATGGTATTACTATAGATTTAGAAACAATCGATCTGCATGATAAGCTCACTTTTGATATGATAGGGAAAGGAAAAACATTAGCTGTTTTTCAATTTGAATCGGAGCCAATGCAAGAAGCCTTAAAACAATTAAAGCCTAATGATCTAGAAGATTTAATCGCTATGAATGCTCTGTATCGTCCAGGGCCAATGGATAATATTCCAGAGTTTATTGATAGAAAACACGGAAGAAAGCCAATTGAATATCTTCATCCTATTATGGAATCGGCATTATATAAAACCTACGGTATTATTGTTTATCAAGAACAAGTAATGCAATTAGTAGGTGATATCGCTGGCTTTACACTTGCCCAAGCAGATATTATGAGAAGGGCAATGGGGAAAAAAGATGAAAAACTAATGCTAGAACAAAAAGCACTATTTGTTGAAGGAGCATTAAAAAACATTACATATATGCAGGGATGCTCAGACAAAAGTACACATCCTGAATTATTAGCTCAAGAGATCTTTGATTTAATTCTCAAATTTGCTTCTTATGGTTTTAATAAATCTCATTCATGTGCTTATGCATATTTAGCATATCAAACAGCTTGGCTAAAAGCACATTATACTGCAGAATTTTTGGCCGCCAATATGACAGCTGAATTGCACAATCTAGATAAGATTGTTGCTTTAATTGATGAAGCTAAGTCTTTTAATATAAAGGTGATGCCACCAGATGTAAACAGATCTTTTGCTACATTCACTGCTTCAAATTCCCATATTATAGAATTTGGACTAGCAGGTATTAAAAATGTTGGTATCCCAGCTGTAGAATCAATTGTAGAAGGAAGAGCAACAGGTCCATTTACTTCTTTTTTTGATTTTATGAAAAGAGTAAATACAAAGCTTATTAGCAGAAGAACACTTGAACCACTGATTGCATCTGGAGCATTTGATACATTACAATATGGTCATAGAGCCCAATTTTATGCTTCTATCGATATTGCTTTAGAATTTGCAAAAAGAATGCAGGGCGAGGGAATATCCGGTGCAGAAAGTCTTTTTGGAGAATCCAGTTCAACAGAAGCAATTGAACCCAAAATGATTGAAATAAGACCTTGGAATGAGCTTGAACGATTGCAAAAAGAGCGGGAAGTCCTCAATTTTTATTTAAGTGGACATCCATTACATCGTTATCAACCGCATGCAGTTTCTTTTACTACATTGCCATTAGGAAAATTAGACAGTCCTTTGATTGGTAAACCCGTACGAGTAACTGGTATTATTACAGAAGTAAAAACCAAACTAGACCGTAAAGAACAAACGATGGCATTTGTTACTATAGAAGATTTTACAGGGAAAGCAGAAATTATTTTTTGGAGCGATGCATATAAACGGTATCAAGATTTTCTTAAACCAGAACAAGTGATTCTAGTAAGGGGAAAAAGTGATATTACCGGTGAATTAATTAAAGTTATTGCCGAAGAAGCAATGGACATTGAAAAAACACCCGAAAAATATGGCAAGGGTTTTATAATTACTATACAAGAATCGAAATCTAGCATTGATAATTTAAATGAACTACATAAGTTACTGGAATCAAAAAATTCCTCAAGCTCCACGATAAAATTTAAATATGTCGATGAACATGGAGAAATTAAGTCTCAATTTATATCGCAAGGAATAAAACTATCATGCACTCATGAAATGTGTGATACAATAGTCTCTATATTTGGCAGAAATAATGTCCGATTTTTATTGGATTAAATTATTAGACACTTAATCTCAAATTCAAAGCATTTTAGGTAAAAAAAGATAATATGAAACAATTAGTTCATACTTCCCATCCACATGAAAGAGCATTAGTAGTGTCTGTTATAAAAAAAGGAGGCAATCGCATTGAAGCCTTGGAATATTTAGACGAACTAGCTTTTTTGGCAGAAACTGCAGGTGCAGAAGTAATTGGTAAGATTTATCAAGAAAGGGTTAGGCCAGATAGAGCAACGATGATTGGCAAAGGTAAAGTAGCAGAAATCAAAGAAATGATAGAATTAGACGATATACAATCTGTGATTTTTGATGATGATTTAACACCAATGCAAGTAAGAAATTTAGGGAAAGAATGGCAGATTAAAGTACTAGATCGAAGCGGAATCATCTTGGATATTTTTGCTTCTAGGGCAAGATCTATGGAAGCAAAAACCCAAGTTGAATTAGCTCAGTTACAATATTTGTTGCCAAGGCTAACAAGAATGTGGACGCATTTATCAAAGCAATTTGGAGGAATTGGAACAAAAGGTCCTGGAGAAACTCAAATTGAAACAGATAGACGATTAATCAGAGATAGAATCACAAGATTGAAAGAAAAGTTATCTGATATAGATATGCAAAGACTTCAACAAAGAAAGGGAAGAATAGCATTGCCAAGATTTGCTTTAGTTGGTTATACAAATGCTGGTAAATCTACTTTGATGAATACTTTAACAAATGCAGATACTTATGTTGAAGATAAGCTGTTTGCTACATTAGATACAACTGTCAGACAATTTGAATTTCCAGGTGGACAAAAAGCACTCCTTTCTGATACGGTCGGTTTTATCAGAAAATTACCTACCCATTTAATTGCTTCCTTTAGAAGTACTTTGGCTGAAGCAGCAGAAGCTGATGCACTATTACATGTAGTTGATTGTACCCATAGTAGTTTTAAAGATCATATTCATGTAGTTCAAGAAACATTGGAATCATTAAAGATTATCAATAAAAAAACGATCCTTGTCTTTAATAAAATTGATGCATTACAGGATATCAATGCCATTAGGGAATTAGAATATGAGTTTCCTGATTGTATTGGTGTATCTGCTTCAACTGGCCTAAATATTTCAAGTTTGATAGAAAAAATGCAAGAAATTGCAGTGGATAATAGTCAAGATATTCGCATCTTATTACCATATAATTCTATGCAATTATTGCCAATAATATATGAATCAGGAGAAATTATAGACAGACAAGATTTAGATATTGGTATGATGATAGTGGTTCGGGCTGTAAAAGATAAGAGAGATATATTATTAAGACAATGTGAAAACTATCTTTTCTTAGATTAATATTGTCTTTTTGATGCAATAAATACAATTGGAGCTGTATTTGCTTGATTGATAGCTTCAGATTTTATCACTTGCCA
>JALRHN010000143.1 GCA_023259575.1 Candidatus Kapaibacterium sp.
AAGTTATTTTGTGAAATATCTATATCGTATAACTCAGGAATATTATCAAAAGAAATACCAGCGCTTGACAATTGATTGTTTGAAACCATAAGCCTTTGTAATGCTGGCATACCAGTAAGTGAAGGAATTGTTATGATTTTATTATTAGATACATCAAGTAATTGTAATTCTGCAAGGTTTTTTATTGAAGCAGGAAGCGTAGTAAGTTCATTAGATCTAAGCAATAATCGTTTTAATTTTGTTAACTGACTTATTTCACTGGGTATACTTGTAAGTTTATTGTTTGAAAGAGTTAACTCTTCAACATTTACACATGCTAATATCTCTTTTGGAAATACAGTTAATTCTTTTCTTGTTAAATCAATGCGCTTTACATTAACTGGATCACTTGATAATTCTTCTACAGTTCTAACATTAGTGATGATTCTTGGATTTGGTGTATTGGAAGTTTTATCAATATCTTTAGATTGTTGGGCTATAGATATATGCAAACCACATATAAATACTATAAAAGAATAAAAGAATAAGCGTGTTTTCATAATTCTCACATATATATAAATTTGTAACATTCAGGAGGATTTCAACGACAAAACAAATCGATTATTGCATATAATATTAAAGTAATTATAAGTAACAACTTGTTAACTTTGTCTATAGAATAAGTATAAAAATATCGAAATTTCTTATACAATTTTATCTGATCCAAAACTTGACATGATTTTCATTCTATTATGACACAATTATACTCTGTAATAATAACATTTCTTCTATTCCTTATTGCATGTAATGATAAGCCTAGTCCACCTACTGCAGACTCTGGAACTGGTTCTATCAATGACACTCTTTATATTCCTTTACAGCCAGATTGGACTGGCTTTAATGAGCCTTCAGACATTTACATTGGCAGAGAACCATTTGTTTATATAGCGGATACTAAGAATAATCAAATTGTAATGCTAGATATTTCAGGTAGAAAAATCGGAAATTCTCTACCTATAAAAAACCCTAAAGCAATTACTCAGGATGGACTTTTTGACTTATTGATTTGTGCAGAATTAGATACTGTTTTACAAGGTAAAACCATTACAGTGGGAGCTATTTATAGAATTCATCTTTCAAAAGCATTGCATAATATTTCTAATGCTGAGGTTTCTTTAGCTTATTGCCAACCTTCGCGAATTGAAAGAAGATTTACAGGAATTACATGTCTTCCAGATAATTCTTATTTGGTATCTAGAACAGGTCCAAATAATTCATCTAAATTCGACCCAGATGATGCCGTATTGATTTTTTCTTCAAAAGATTCTTTATCGGGTAGATTATCTTCCCTTGTCCCCGAAGGTAATGCATTATATTCTATTGGAAAAATTTCATCTATTTCTGTTGCTGCAGATAGATCTTCAGATATCATCTTTACCCAGATATCACAAGAAATGCAATTTAAGGTTCAATGGCTTAGTTTTCTAAATGGAGATATAACTGGCTGGTTTCAGAAATTTAACCCTGCCGACAATCTTAATTCTGGCAGAGATTTACTTTCTTTAGGAAAATTTACTTGTCCTGAAGATATAACCTATGACTCATTTGGAAATATCTATATTGTTGATGCCATAAAAGATTCTGTATTCAAATTCAATTCTTATGGAAAAGAAATGCAGTCTTTCGGTGGAAATGGATCATCCCTCAGACAGTTTTCTGCACCATCTGGCATTGCCTGGTTTAATAAAACACTCTATGTTGCTGATACTAAAAATCAAAGGATTTGTCGTTTCAGATTATCAACAGATTAAAAAAAAAGCCATGTATTTTTAAAATACATGGCTAGATCTAAAATCTATTAAACTATTCTTGTTCTATTGTAGAGCGATATTGACGACGCATAGCTTTCATTCTAGAAAGACGCTTCTCTACAGAAGGCTTCATGAAAAATGCACGCTTTTTAAACTCTCTTAAAACTCCACTTCTTTCATATTTCTTTTTGAAACGACGAAGTGCTCTGTCTATAGACTCATTCGATTGGATTGTTACGCCTACCATGTTGTACTTAGGGTAAAATGAACAATTTATTTAACTAATTTTTCTATCAATTTTTTTTCTTTGTTTTTCTCAAACTGAACGATGATAGCATAACCGCCATTGGAAATAATTTCTTTAGAAAGAACTACTCCTAAATCATCCCATTTAGTATGATATATAACATCGCCAATACTATAAGCATCTTGTGGATCATAAGGACGAGAATCCTCTTTTGATACCTGAACAATAGCGCTTGTTCTATCATTCTTAGCTTCTAAAACATCTAAATCAACCAATTGGGAATGACGGCTAACTGTACATCTAGCCCACTGACGACGGCCCTCAGTGTTTTCCATAGGCTCGCCAATAAGCTCATGCTTGGTTTCTTTCATCAAAAAAGGCGAAAACAACTTAACGTATTTTGCTTTTTTTGCACGACGTACTCTAGGGGTCTTTTTTTCAACCATTGAGCTGAATCCTCAAATTCGTAAAAGGAAGGCAAAAATACAAAATAAAAATTACTTTTCAAAATAACAGATAATTCAATCACAATATGTTCAACAACTTATGTGAACAAACTGGATAATTTAGTGTTTAATATCTCTTACTTTTGATTAATCCTGGCATATAATAATTTAAATTTTCTAGTACTTTTCCTGTACCTCTTACCACTGCTGTTAAAGGATCTTCAACTATATGAACAGTAAGTGTTGTTTCCATAGACAGGCGTTTGTCGAGTCCTTTTAAAAGGGCACCACCACCTGAAAGCATGATACCTCTATCATAAATATCGGCAGATAGCTCTGGAGGTGTGCGTTCGAGTAATGTTCTAACAGCATTTACAATTACTCCAACTGATTCGCTTAGAGCTTCTCGAATATCGATAGAACTTACTGTTATGGACTGAGGAATTCCTGTTATAAGATCACGTCCTTTAACTTCGATTTCAACTTCTTCTTCTAAAGGATATGCAGATCCTACTTCACATTTAATAATTTCTGCAGTTCTTTCACCGATTAAAATATTATGATTTCTTTTGAAGTATTGCACGATGGAATTAGTCATTTCATCGCCAGCAATTCTTATAGATTCATCATTAACAATTCCGGACAAAGCAATTACTGCAATTTCTGTTGTACCACCACCGATATCAACAATCATATTTCCTTTTGGCTCATGGACATCTAATCCAATACCAATTGCAGCTGCCATTGGTTCAGCTATTAAATATACTTCCTTTGCACCGGCATGTTCTGCGCTATCACGGACTGCTCTTTTTTCAACTTCTGTTATTCCAGAAGGAACACAAATAACGACTCTTCTTGCAGGTTGCCAACTTAAAGATACTTTTCTAATAAATGCTCTAAGCATACCCTCTGCTATTTCGAAATCTGCAATTACTCCGTCTTTTAATGGTCTAATTGTTCGAATATCACGATGAGTTTTGCCAACCATCGCTTGAGCTTCGTGACCAATAGCCAAGATATGTTTATTTGTTCTATCAAAAGCCACTATTGATGGCTCATTTAATACAAGCCCTTTATCTTTTATCCAAATAAGGGTATTTGCGGTACCTAAATCAATAGCTACATCAGTGGATAAGAAGCCAAAACGCATTCTATTCTCGCACAATAATGAAATCAGTATCTATTTGCAATACACAAATAGGTTCACAAAAGTAAGAAGTTCATCCTTGAAACACAAAGAGTTATGATGTGTTTACAAGAAACAAAATTCATGATATATTCACATAAATCTTACTAAGTTTAAGGCTTTATTTCAATGCCTTTTTTACTTTATTACTTGAAGCTTGCTTTTCAGCTACTGCTTCATATGAAGGTTCGGCACCTTCTTGAATAACAGCTTTGTTTATGGTGCAATGCTTAATATTCTTTTTATCAGGCAAGTCAAACATTATAGGTAACATAATTTCTTCAATTATGGATCTGAGTCCTCTTGCACCTGTTTTACGTTTTCTTGCTTTTTCTACTATTTCCATTAATGCTTCTGGTAAAAAATGTAAATCACATTCTTCCATTTTGAAAAGCTTTTGATATTGTTTTACTAAGGCATTTTTAGGCTTAGTAAGAATATCTAGCATAGCCTCATCGGATAATGGTGTTAATGGAGCTATAACAGGTAAGCGTCCTATTAATTCTGGAATAAATCCAAATTTCAACAAGTCTTTAGATTCTACCAATGATAAAAGAGCATCTGATTCTTCTACATTTTGCTGAGAATTATAGCTAAATCCTATTGTTTTGGCATTCATTCTTCTTGCAATAATCTTTTCTATTCCGTCAAAAGCACCACCACAAATAAAAAGAATGTTTTTTGTATTTACGTATACCAATGGTTGTTCCGGATGTTTGCGTCCACCTCGCGGAGGCACGCCTGCAACAGTTCCTTCTAATAATTTTAAAAGTGCTTGTTGAACTCCCTCACCCGAAACATCTCTTGTAATACTTTGAGAATCTGATCTTCTAGCTATTTTATCAATTTCATCAATATATACTATACCTCTTTCTGCTTTCTCTACATCATAATCTGCACTTTGCAATAAGTGAACAAGGATCGTTTCAACATCGTCTCCTACATATCCAGATTCAGTAATTGTAGTAGCATCAGCAACTGCAAAAGGTACATCTAAAATTCTGGCTAATGTTTTAGCTAATAATGTTTTTCCAGTTCCAGTTGGACCAACCAACATAATATTGCTTTTCTCGATTTCAACTTCTTCTAAAAACCCAGAAATACTTTGAGATTTAATTCTTTTATAGTGATTATATACTGCTACAGATAAAATTCTTTTAGCTTTTTCTTGTCCAATAACATATTCATCCAATTTGGATTTAATATCAGATGGTTTTAGCAAAGCTGTTTTCTTACTTTTAGATGTAACCGCCGCAACAGGTGTAGAATTTTGCTTCAAAATATCTGCAGATGTATAAATACATATATCGCATATATATACATCTTTTCCAGCTATAAGATTTGTTACTTCAGATGATCCTCTGCCACAAAATGAGCAGTGAATTGCACCTTTAGAAGTTCCGGAAGAATTATTCATATATCTATAAAATCAATGTAATTTTTCAATACTTATATTGAAAAAAAATGGCGAGACGAACTATTCCGCCTCGCCATAAAATCTATTCTTTAAGGTTAAATCGGTTTTTTTATTAGTTCTTCGTGACGTCTTTCAAGAATTTTATCTACAATACCATAATCAACTGCTTGAACTGCACTCATATAATTATCGCGATCTGCATCCTTTAATATCGTTTTTTGATCTTTACCAGTATGCT
>JALRHN010000144.1 GCA_023259575.1 Candidatus Kapaibacterium sp.
GGTGGAAACAACATTTTGCTACTAAAAATGCACATGTACTGGATGAAAGAGATTATATCCAATTAGATTCTATTACTGCAAATCAACCTGGAGATGTTGATGGACAAGATCATCACGGATCAATTTGTTTTTCAACTGTTTCTGGATTTCTTCAAGATTCCTTAATTGGAATATCGCCACATTCTTCATTTTTATTGGCAAAAACAGAAGATATTCCCACAGAGCAGCATCTTGAAGAAGACAACTATGCCGCAGCTATAGAATGGACAGAATCTCAAGGTACTGATATTGTATCATCATCATTGGGATATAGTGTATTTAATCAGCCTGATGAAGAAAACTATCTATTTTCAGACTTTGATGGAAAAACAACAATAACCTCGAAATGGGTAAATAAAGCTGTTAAAAGAGGAGTTGTTTGCATAACAGCTGCTGGGAATGATGGTCCCAAAGATAGCACAATTATAACTCCATCTGATGCAGATAGTGTAATAGCTGTTGCTGCATTAGCTCCAGATACAACAATTGCTGGATTTACTTCTAGAGGTCCCAGAGGTGATGGTAAAATTAAACCTGATATTGCTACTCAAGGAGTTGGTGTAATTTGTATTCAACATGATGATACAACAAAATTAACTTCCGCGAATGGAACATCTTTAGCTACTCCATTGATGGCTGGTATAAGTGGACTTTTATTGTCTGCATTCCCAGAACTAACTTCTAGTGAAGTAAGACGCGTTTTTTATGCAACTGCAAAGAATGCAAAAGAGAAAAATAATGCAATTGGATTTGGATTGGCTAATGTGAAACAAGCAATGCTAGAAGCTGGTATAATCGTATCACCATTTATTACATACCCAATAAATAATAGACAGAGAGTAGCATGTTATATCATGTCTAAAACTGCTATTGTGAATCCAAAACTTAGTGTCTATAATTCAAATAGATTACAATTGTACACTTTATATCCAACTGATACTCCGCATTTATTTGCTGCAGATATACCCCATAATCAAATAAAGAATAATACAATTTCATGTTATGTAGACATAAAGGATTCAGAATTCAGAAAAAGACGATATCCTGTCATTTTACCCGGATATGATTCTACAGTAGCTATTTCTATCAATCAAGAAACCTATCCATGCGGCATCGATACGAATCTATTACCTAAACATACATATCCTATGCATGTTGAAGAACAGCTATCAACAAATGTCAATGATCACATAGAAGTAAAAGCGGGTGAAGTACTTACTATAAATCAATATGATATTCAGGGTGGCTTAATACATAATACTACATTAGCTCTACCAGAAGGAAATTATTCAATAAATGAACTTCCTAATATTATTCATTCAAGTTCATGGTCTGCACTTGCAATTTTTAAAAATAATGCTTTATTAACAACGCATATTATTACTCCAAACTATTAAAGAAAGTATGAAAAATATTGTTGTATATGGAGCAACATCAGAGATAGCTCATGAATTGACTAGACTTCTTGCTAAAAATGAAGAATGTTCTTTTGTTTTGATTGGAAGGAATAGAGAGAGACTTGATACTATTTGTAAAGATTTAAAAAGCAGGGGAGCACACTTTGCTGAATTAATATTGTGTGACTTTTTGAATAAAGAGTCTTTAAAACAGACATTTAAGGAAGCATTGTTACTACTTAAAGAAATAGATACACTTATTCTTGCTCAAGGATCATTAACCGACCAATTAAAAGCAAATACAGATATTGATTATGCTTTAGATGAATTCTTTTTAAATTTTGAAAGTATGGCAATTCCTGCATTATTGTCTGCAGAGTACTTCGAACAACAAAAGAAAGGACAAATTATAGGGATTTCATCTGTAGCAGGGGAAAGAGGTCGTAAAACAATTTATATGTATGGTAGTGCAAAATCAGCATTTACATCTCTGATGTCTGGACTTAGAGGCAGATTGGCTCCGCATAATATTCATGTAATGACTGTTAAGCCTGGTCTAATCGAAACACCTATGACATCACATTTACCTAAAAGTCCTTTGTTTATAGGCTCAACATTGGCAGCAAAAATCATATATAAGGGGATGATTCATCGTAAAGATAGTATCTATGTTCCTTTCTATTGGCGATTTATCATGAGAATTATCAAAGACCTGCCTGAATTTATTTTTAAGAAATTATCTATATAGTAATCTGTATGCATAGGGATCAAATTCCAGAAAAGATAGTTGCATATACCATATATATAATAACTACTTTGATTTCATTGTTCTCTCTTTATACTTTTTATAATAATCAATATGCTCTTTCTGCCTTTGTTCCTGATGATTATTTCTACTACACCACTATAGCTGATACTATACTACAAAAGGGAATGTCTAGCTTTGATGGTATTACATTAACAAATGGCTATCAACCATTATATCTAATACTATTCGTAGTATTTGCTTTTATTGCAGGAAGTACAAAATCCTTTGCATTCTACCTTTTTTTACAAGTTTTAATCATAAGTTCAAGTATCTATATATATCGAACTTGCAATAGATTGTATTCATTAAGTTCATTATCTGGGATTAAAAAAGACTTCTTTCTGCTTATATCTTGGTTCATTTCTTATAAGTTGATTTTATTACATATGGAAATTGTTATAACAATTCCCTTATTGTATATGTTTTTTTACAATATTATAAAGCCTCAATTACAAGCAAGTTATACCAATTTATCAAGTATTTGTTTGTTTGTTGTATTATCAAGGATTGACACTGTAATTCTGCTTGCTTTGCCTTTGTTATTTTATTTCACTGCATTAGAAAGAAAAAATAAATATCTCTTTATAATTCATTTTCTTCCTGCATGTATCGTATTAGCTTCTTATCTGTTTATAAATGCATTATCATTTCAAAGTATTATTCCTATTAGTGGTTTAGCAAAGGGACTAACAATCTATCCATTTATACTAAGTTTCCATTTTTGGCAAGATTTCTTTTATCATCCATTTGAACTGTCATTGTATTTCATAACAATCATTACTTTCATTGTATCATTAAATAAAAAACGTGACTTTATTGTTCAATCAATGCTGTTGTCTATCATTTTATACTTTATTGTCATTAGTGCAAGAAGTGATTGGGCATTATTTGATTGGTATTTTTATCCATTAATATTGGTTTTACCAAGTATTATATTACTGTTTAATAATGAAGTTCATAAATTATATCTGAAGCAATTTATCTTGTATTCATTGATGATAATTATAGGCTTGTGGAGTATCAAATATATGCATAGAGTTCATAATGCACTATCATTTGAATCTAGTAATTATACTCATGCGCATTCTATCCATAAATGGCTTGTAAAAAATAATATTAATATTGCAGCAATGGGAGATCGATCAGGGTTAACGGGATATATTCATAATGGTACTATAATTAACTTGGAAGGATTGGTTTCAAATAGAATACTAATTGATTCTATACATACTCAAGCTGAATTACAAGCTACATTGAAGGAATTTAGAAGTGAAGCGCTTATTGTATCAGTATATGAGGAATTATTAAAAGATGAAAAAGGACGATATATTGTCAATCAACCTCATCCTAAACAAGCAGGGATATATTCAAAAAAAATGACAGGATACTTAGGGAACCCAGATACCATTATATATAAAATAAATGATCAATGTAGAACATATATCTGGGATTTAAGATGATTGAATAAGGTTTATACACTCAAAAATCTCACCATCAAATAATCCAATATCGCTCAATTTTAGGGTTGGTATAACTAATAATGCCATAAATGATAAAGCCATATATGGAGCAGGCATTGTGCATCCAGTTTGTTTCACTAAACGTTCTATTTCTATATATCTGTTAGCAACAGTATGGGCATCTTGACTACTCATTAAACCTGCAATATCTAAAGGTAAAACTGATAAAGTATTGTTATATAAAGAAATTCCGCCTTTTTCTTCTATAAGAGCATTTACAGCTTTCATAATAGAGGTATCATCCACTCCAACTGCTATAATGTTATGTGAATCATGCGCTATCGTTGATGCAATTGCCCCACACTTCAAACCAAAACCTTTTATAAAACCAATTGCAGGTTTGGAATCGCTATATCTATTTATGACAATAATCTTTAAAATATCATCTGTAGTAGAAGAACGTAAAATACCATCTATGGATTCCATTTTATACAGAGATCTGCCAGTTACTATTTGTCCAGGAATAGCTTCTATCACATGTACTAGTGAACTTTCTCCATAAAGAATAATATCTTTTTCAGTAATATTCTTTGTATTACAAATAGACATATCATTATATGATACAGAAGGAATAGTGCAATCTAATATCCCATTTTGTACTACTTGTTCACCATTTATAAACACTGATTTCACAGTAAAATCTATGAGTGAATCTGCAATGATAAAATCGGCTGGATCCCCTATATTCAATAAACCAATTGGCATCGAATAATGCTTAACAGGATGAACACAAGCAATTGATAGTACATCAAAAAGATCATATCCTAAGTGTATAGCTTTTTTCGCTAGAATATTGATATGACCTTCTAATAAACTGTCAGGATGTTTATCATCACTACAAAACATGCACATATGTGGGAATAGAGAAATCAATGGATGCAATGCATCAAAATTCTTTGCAGCAGAACCTTCTCTGATTAATATCTTCATACCATATGAGATTTTATCTAATGCTTCTTGCAGAGATGTACATTCATGATCGGTACTAATACCATGTGATATATATGTTTTTGCATCGTTACCTACTAATCCAGGTGCATGTCCATCTATCGGCTTATTGAAAAACTTAGCTGAAGAAATCTTATGTAATATTTCTTCATCATTATTAAGAACACCAGGAAAATTCATCATTTCGCTTAAATAGCCAATATCATCTCTTGATAAAAGTTGGTGAATATCATCGGCTGAGATAGAAGCCCCTGAATGTTCAAATGATGTAGCAGGCACACAACTTGGGGCACCGAATAAACATTTAAGAGGGGATAGTTTAGCATTTTCAATCATGAAATCAATGCCTTTGATTCCCAAAACATTGGCTATTTCATGTGGATCTGAAACAGTGCCTATTGTACCATGTACTAATGCAAGTTTAGAAAATTCTGTAGGGATAAGCATAGAACTTTCAATATGAATATGTGCATCTACAAAACCAGGCATTATGTATTGATCCGGTGCTTCAATACAGGGTGTTATAGAAATAATGATCCCATTTTCAATAATAATATCTGCAGGATATATTTCTCTTTTGGAAATATCAATGTATTGACCAG
>JALRHN010000145.1 GCA_023259575.1 Candidatus Kapaibacterium sp.
ATGTATCGGAACCATAAAATCTCGAGTTTCTTCGAAACCAATATACTGCTGAAGAGGGTGTTCTTTGTATATAATTTTTGTTTCTTTTATTAAAGGATATAGATCAGAAAACTCCCCTACAAATACTTGAATCCCATGAATATTTTTTGCTAAGTTCAGTAAGAAGTCCATTGATAAATTACTAATTGGATATTCCTTAAATACTGATGGTTCTATAAGCAAGATTCTGTTTGCCGAGATATCATCATGCCAAGAATAATCTACATTATACCAATTATATAAAAGAGTAGGATTGGATACATTAATACTAAAATTAGGAGTTGATTCCGGTAAAACAGTATATAAATCAAGCTCGATTGTCTCTTTCAATGACTCAGGAATAGAATTAACAGGTAATAATTCATAAGGCATATCTAAAAAAGTATTTTTTTGGTCTGAAAGTGTAAAGCGATTTATATTTTCCTGATTAATGATATACTGTTTATTACTAAAACTACCCGCTACCCATTGCCAACTACAGGCATTACTTGCCCAATCTGCATCTAATAAGTTATAATACATCCACTTAGCAGGATATTTCCAATGAGAATGAGCAAAATTACACACCAAAGAAGCAGTATACATTCTACAATGATTATGCATATAACCTGAAGAATATAATAGCTTTATTGCTTCATCAATTGAATCTATACCTGTATGTGCTTTAACTATTGAAGATGGAATAAAATGGTTAACTACACCTTGCTGTGGCTGCTTTATATCTTTATTAATTGAATGAGATAAGTATTTCCACTGAAGTTGAAAAAAATCTCTCCACGCTAATTCTTTTACAAATATTTCAATTTCATCCCATGTATAAGAACCTTTAATAATGTGATGAAATACTTGTCTAGTTGTAAGAATTCCCCTAGATATATATGGAGATACATATGAAATCTTGCCATTAATATAGTTTCTTGTTTTACCATATTGAATAGGATCTATGGAATTAAGCCTTAACAATATACTCGATATATCCGTTGGAAATATATTCATGTATGTATTTAATTATGAATGAATTATATAAATATTTTTGAACAAAGAAATATTGGAAAATTATTTTCCAATACACATAGAAGCAAATACATCGTTTAATAAATCTTCATTGTAAATTGTCCCTATAATCAATCCTAAAGAATCTAAAGCCGAACGTAAATCTACCGCTAATACATCTGTTGTTTCGCCGTTCTTTGCTAATTCTAAAGCAGAATAAATATTGTTTTGATAGTCTTTTAATAAGTCTACTTGTCTTTGATTTAGTAAAAAAGACATATGGATGTCTGTTTTTGAGATACATCTACTAATGTAGTTTAGAATATCTTGCAAGCCATAATTTTGTGGCACAGAGGAATAGATATTTTGTGAATCATTAATATATTCATCTTTCATTTGATCTGCTTTATTATGGATAAAACACATATCAGCATCAGAATTTAATTCTTTAGCAATTTTGTATAATTGGTCAGAATTATGAATACCACATGTAATATCATTCACAATACAAATAATAGATGCTTTATTAATTAAATTCATAGATAAAGAAATACCTTCAATTTCTATAATATCTTTAGTATTCTCATGAATACCTGCAGTATCTATTATATTTACATGTAATCCATCAATTAGCAATGAAGCTTCAACAAAGTCTCTTGTAGTACCTGGAATTGGACTTACAATAGATCTTGAATATCCAAGTAAAGCATTGAATAAACTTGACTTACCAGCATTAGGATATCCCAATAACAAAACATTATAACCACTTCTTAATGTTTTAGCAGAATCAAATGTTCTAATAAAGCTTTGAGCAACAGTATATAATATTGTTAATTCTTGTACTAAAGTATCATGTGATACCAATTCTATATCTTCTTGAGAAAAGTCAAAATCCAATATTAAATATTTAAACAGTTTTTCAGTTTTATCTTTTAAGGAAATAATTTCTTTTTTAAAAGACCCAATTAATTGTTTTGAAGCACTTTCAAGAGCAGCTGGAGATTGTAAATGAATGATATCATTTATTGCTTCAGCTTGAGTTAAATCTAGTTTACCATTTAGAAAAGCCCTTAATGAAAATTCTCCTGGTTCGGCGCGTCTAGCACCTGAACTAATGAGACATTGTAATATTTGCTCTGGAACAATATAACCACCATGACATCCAATTTCAATAATATCTTGTCCTGTAAATGAATGAGGCCCTTTGTACCAAAACAAAGTGACAGTATCTACAGGAATATCATTTCTATAAAATATTCCATAACTAATTGAATGCGAGGATTTTTCGGTAATATCGAAATGTACATGTTTATTAATAATTGTAGATGCATCATTACCTGAAATGCGTAGCAGTGCAACGCCACTAAGACCTGGTGGAGTAATTATTGAGCAAATGGTATCATCTGTATTAAAATGCATGTCCAAGTCCGATATGATATTGAGCTTTTGCAAAATTAGGTTGTGAAAAGGCGGCAGAATTAGGATCATAAAGTGGAAATGCAATATCTAATCTGAAAGGTCCGGCAGGAGTTTCGAAACGAAATCCTAATCCATAACCAAGGCCCCAATGACTTGGGGATAAAATCCTGCTTATATCTGCTTTTTGATATGTACCTGGAGTTAATCTGTTAAAAGAATTACCCCAATCTGCAAATAATACAAAACCACTTCTAGCAATTTTATCTGCCCAAAATTCACCAATACTTGTTGGTTTTGCCAATGTTATTCTTAATTCTATAGAACCTTCTATTAACCCTGCGCTCCCAATTATATATGATAATTCATCAACAAGGTTTTCTAAAGAATCAGAAATTGAAGATTGAGCATCAAGTAAACCTCTAGAAGGCCATGCTCTCACAGAGTTGGCACCACCAGCAAAAAAATGCTTTTCAAAAGGAGGAGTTGATTGGTCGGAAGAAGAAAATCCAAAATTGAAGATATATCCGGCTTTTAATTTTGTTGCTAAGACAATGTTTTTATCTAAAGAAGTAAATGTATTGAATTGAGTAAGAAATCGTAAAAAATTAGAATAACCGATATTAGGTGCATATTCAACTTGTGGAAGCGTAAGAAAATAACCTGAAGTTGGAGCAATCACAGAATTTCTTCTATCGCCGGTTAGTGTCATCCCTAAAGTAAAAGAAGCAGGTTTAAAAGGATTATTTTTATAATAATCACTTAAAGAAATATAAGGTGCAATTAATCGCAAATAATCATCTGAAGAATCACGAGAAATAGTTGTAAAATTGATAAGTCTTGAAAAATCAAATGTAATATCAAAGTTTAAATTTGAAAACAAAGTCCATTCGGGAAAAGTATTAAAATTTGATATTCTAATTAAAGGAACTAACAATTTTAAATTACTAGGTAAATTTCTTAGAGAAATTTGAGCAGAGTAAGTAAGAGGTATTCTTTGTTCATTGATAAAAAATGCAAAAGGTTGATTAATCGTAGTACCAATAGAATACTCAAATTCAATACTTCTTTGATTAGAGAAAAGAGTTCTGGAAATATCTTGAGCTAAAAGCCTAGAAAACACTAAAAAAGACATACCAGTGCGGGAAGTCATTAAATCTGAATATGAAGCCTCTGCACCCATATTTAAGAAATTGTCATTTGTTGTACGATTTAAAAAAATAGAAAAAACAACTTCTTGAGGCTTTTTGTATTTGAGTCTAAAATTTATAGTAGAAAGAGTATCCGTTGGGGTTATCGTAGGAATATGTCGCGCATTAACTTCATCAAAAAAAGACAAACCTATAAGCATAGATTTGGATCTATTTACCGCATTAGGAGAAAGCCATTGATCTGGTTTTATCGGAATAAAACGAGCTAATACATCGTTTTTTACAGAAAGAGTAGTATCTATAGAATGTTCAAAATTTATAGCTTGTACTTTGAATCGTTCGGTATTATTAAGCTTTATGAGAGAAACAACTTGTTTTTCTGTAGTATCAATAAATACATTTTCTATAGTATATTCCAAAGAGGCATAGCCTTCTTCATGTAAAGTATGTAATGATCTAGAAATAAAGGCTTGTAAAGAATCTTCATCGTATAAACGAGATGAACTTTGAATAAAAGAATTATGTATTCTTTGCCATGGAATTGACTGAGCAATAAGCGAATCAGAAATCAATAAATCCGAAATATGATATTGTAGGCCCTCATTGCAATTGATAGTTATATCACCATAATCCGAAGTATCAATATCAATAGTAAGTTTTATATCAGAATTAAAGTAACCCTTTCTTTGATATAGATTTAATACATTTTCTAATTTATTAGTAAGAATAATTGAATCGAGGAATATATTTCTCTTTCCAACTGTAGCATAGGGAAAATAATAAGAAAACAGAGAAGGAGTAAGAACCCCTTGAAAATCCATATTTTGTCTTAATTCGCTTTCAGTAGGAATAGTAATACCTAAAGTCCTGTAAAGCTGTTGAGATGATATACGTGAATTTCCGATGATTTTTACGGATTTAAATGCAAAAAGGCGCGTTTCCGCACCTTTTGAGTCAGTAATAACACATAATACAGCAAAGAAGCAGCAAAGAATAGTACATCGAAATGAAACCAAAACCGTCTGCATAATTAATTCCCGGATTTATGCAAAAAGAGCTGACAATTCAGCTAAATTGTTACAAATCTTACTATTAGCTTCTATAGTATTAATTAATAATAGCTGTCTTCATCTTCATCTTCATCATAAAAAAGATCAGATGTAGAATTTTCATATTCGGGCCAAAGATCTTCTATGCCCTCATGAAGTTCATCGTTTTCCTCTAATTCATAGAGGTTTTCTAAAACTTGTTTGGGTGCTCCTGTTCTTTCGGCATAATCGATTAATTCATCTTTGGTTGCCGGCCAGGGAGCATCTTCAAGTGTGTAAGCGAGTTCGGGTGTCCAAAACATAATTAACTTTACGTATTGTTAATGATGATAAATAAATCTTGTTTGCTTCAAAGGGCGCAAATATGCGTAAAAAAATCTAATTTTGCTTAGAAATCTATTTTAGTAAAATATTAAGACTATTATAATATGGTAATAAGTCTATATAATTTAGTTATTTAAGGTATAATGTCAGATATTTTTGATCAATATGAACCAGTGATTGGCTTAGAGATACATGCACAATTACTAACGCAAACAAAAGCATTCTGTGGATGTAAAGCAGGAATGAGTGATTTTCCTAATACACAGGTATGTCCTATATGCTTAGGACATCCCGGTGCATTACCTGTTATGAACAAGCAGCATGTCAATATGGCAATATT
>JALRHN010000146.1:0-228 GCA_023259575.1 Candidatus Kapaibacterium sp.
ATTAATAGCATTATTGAACGTCATGGTTTGGTTATTGCAAATGGTCCAGGAATGAATCATCTTAGGGCTTTGGGAACAGTTAACGACATCTATAAGCGTTATGGTGCCGATGTTCTTGATGTAACAATTGATTGCTTGATTAAGGCTTTTAGTAAGCATAGCACTGATCTTAGCGATCAGGCATTGTTAGCTCTTTCTCTTGTTCTTAGCATTAGCAAAGACAAAATC
>JALRHN010000146.1:238-5274 GCA_023259575.1 Candidatus Kapaibacterium sp.
TGCAAACAATTGGGCTGCACTTGGTGCAAATGTTGCGCGTAATATCAATGCAAAGAAATCACATATCGGAATGTCATTCCTGTTTGCAAACGAATACAATAAGCGTTTGAAGAACAACAAGATTGATATTGCAGCCATTATTTAATGGCTAGTTCAGTAGAAAAATATTGGTATGCTGTTGGGTTTTGGCATTCTAAAACCCAACGGTATATACCTCCGAGTGAAGAAGAAATAGATTATTTAAAATCAATTACCGGAGTTGATATTTTAAAAGAATACGAAAAAGGACATAAGGCGGGTAAAAGTGAGCACTAATGTAAAAGCATATATCGATATTATTGGATATAAAGCATTGCATCAGATTAAAACACACAATGGTAATTATTCATTCAATGTCAATATTCCTGTTGATAATCATACAATGGATGTTCCTAATTTTCATGAAGCAAGAATGGAAGCATATCGAAGATTTTTGGTTCGTGCTGAAGAATTGATGAATCTTAATGGTATTAATTATTATGAAGTTCAAGGCAATGGATCAGTATGGATTACTCCATTTCTGAATGGTGAAGCAATTAAAGCACCACTTGATGATTTTATCTCATTTGAACAATATGTTCTAGAGAGACGATTTATTTCAATGTTTAATTTAATGGATGACTTATTGTCATCCATTAATGATATTTTGAAATATTCATCAACATATGACAATTTTATAACAAACATGGAAGGGTTCATGAACCTATGATAAAAGAAAAACAAACTTGTGAACAAGTAATTGATTCACATATGAAAGATAGAAATGTTTACCTAGAGGAACTGAATGACATTATTGGTGATGTTGATTCAACCCCTGAGCAAACAGAAGAGGCATTGAATGAACTTAGTGAATTCCCTGCTCATATTGAATCATTTAAAGTAATTAAAATTACTTTATCTGGTGGAGGCCCAGCAGATTGGATTGAAGTTAAGGTTGACGAAGACGGTGATGTTATGGGCATGACATATCATTATGCAGATTGGTTTGACCATGCTGATAGAAAAATCTATAGCGATTCTTATCTTTGGGATTTCGCAATGCAAATTGTAGATAACTACTAAAACAAAAGGAAAACAAAAATGGAAAACATTAATGTAACATTGGGAATTGATGATGAAGCAATTGAAAGACTTGCTGATAAAGTCTCAAATGTAATTGATATTGGTGATGAAGTAAAGTCAGTAATTGAAGATTATGATTTCTCTGACGAGATTGATAGTTATCTCAATTACAACGTCGACTTTAAGCAATATGTAACCGAAGAAATTGAAAATATCAGTATCTCAGAATATATTGATGTTGATGATATCAATCTCGATAGCAAAGCAGAAGATATGCTTTCATCTTATTCACCAGTTAGCGGTTGTTCAACAGCACAAGCATTTACAACTGCAATTGAAAAAGCTGTACGTTATCTTTTGCTTAAGAACGATGATTTCGTTGAGAATATTGCCAATGCTCTCGAAAAGCGTATTGAAAAGTCAAAGCGAGAAGAGATGAAGCAATCTATTATTGAAGAAGTTAAACCACTCTTCTTTGATGAGTTTAAAGCTGATCTTGAGCGATATGCTGCTCAAGTTAATCAATCAACAACAAGTAATCCAGCAGTAGTTAATCAAACAACTACTCATTGGTTTAATTCATAAAAAGTAATTTAAATTACAATACAAACATTTAACAAAAAATGTTGGGGGGTGGTCAATAAAAGACCATCCCCTGACGAAACTAAAAGGAAAATTAAAAATGAAATATATTAAAGTTACAAATACGGCACAAGAAGTTAATCGATTGAAACTAGAAAAACTTGGTTTTTCAACAAAGCGTGATGATGAAACATCAATTGGTCAGTTTGGATCTGGAATTAAGTTTGCTCCAATTGCAGCTATTCGCAAAGGAATTGATTTCATCTTTGCTGGTGCCGATGCAAAAGGTAGCTATACACTTCGTTATATCACTAAGGATGATGAAGGTGTTTCATCAATCTTTTATAAGTATGATGATTATGAGAAACCATCATCTTTTACTGCTGAAGCAGGAACACTTTCATGGGAAAATGATTTTCAAATTTATCGTGAAGTTGTTGCCAATGCAATGGATGAAGCAAAAATTTCAGGCACTGATTGGGATATCAGTATTGTAGATGTTGATGAAATCATTCCGGTTGACGGAGAGTTTTCTGTTTATCTTTCTGCTACTGAAAGTCTTCTAGAAATCCATGATAACTTTGATAGTTATTTCTCAGTTAATCGAGAGCCAATTTTTGAAGTTTCAAAAATTTCTCGTATTTATCCATCAATTGATGGAACACTAAGAGTCTACTGTAAGGGTGTTCTTGTCTATTCAGCTCAGCAACGTGTTGATAGAAATGGTGGAGAATTGATGCATTCACTTTTTGATTATGAGTTTGATGACTTAAGTTTGAATGAGGAAAGAACCGTCAGTTCAGAATGGGATATGAATGGGAGAATTCTTTACGCTTTGAGCAATCTAAGCGATAAGAAAATGGTTTCAGATGTTCTTGATTTCTTTATTGAAGAAACTCATAGCCATGATCAATATTATGAAACAGCTCAAATCCCTGCATATCTTTTCTCAAATGGCAAAGATGTTCAATGGAAAAATGTCTTTGATGAGAAATACAAAGATGGTGTAATTATTAGAAAAGATAAAAGCAGTATTAATTTAGTAGCGACTGCCCGTTCAAAAGGTTATGAACCAGTTTTTGTTGATCATGATGGAATTGAAAAGTTTCTTTCAACAGCTGGAATCAAAACATTTGAAAATATTTTTGGTGAAGCATTTATCTATGATTATGAAATGGGATATAGCAAGTATCCTAAACTTAAGCAAGCTATTGATATTGTTTCTAATATTTTTCCAATGTTTGCAAAAGTAACAGATGCAATTGGTGTTGTTCATGATATTGATGAGGATGGTTCAATTCTTGGTTTAACAACATCTGTTCGTCTTAATGACGAAGATAGCGAAATGACAAAGATTATCCTAATTAGTTCTGAGCATATCAATAGTTCTACAATCAATTCTTTAATTGGTACATTGATTCATGAATGGGATCACTATACTTCATTCATTAGCGATGGAGATATGAATGGAAGAATGTTCCGCGAACTTGCTGATGATAAAATCGGTTATCTTGTATACGAACTATGGTGCCATAGAATTAACTCGGAAAATAATCGATAGGAAATATAGGGAAACGGTTCGGATAGGGAATGTCTTCCACTAAGATACAGACAACTTTAACAAGGAGTCTGTCATGGGATTACATTCACATTTTACTTTTTATAAATGGCTAACAGTAATTGCTTTTATTATTGCTTTTCCAGTTTTGGGTTTAATAGCCCTTATTGGATTAACAATGTTTATGGTAGGAGGTAAGTAATGCCAAGATATGAAAATTATTTTATTGTTGAATTTAGATTCCCAGTAATAGTTGAAGATGTTTCTACAGTAGCAGAGGCTGTATCTAAGGCTCATAGGATTTGTGAAAGAGTACATGGTTTTAAGCCAACTAACTGGTTTGCTAGAATTTTTGAGTATTCAACACAAGCAAAGAATCCAGGTCTTTCTAAGGAATACTTTTATAATCCGAATTCATCAACATATAGAGAAATCACTAAGAACATTAAGTTTTTCAATGATCTTAATGAAAAGGGTTTATCTGTAGATGATGTTTTCAATTATGAAACCTTTATCAGCAAGGTAGCTATTGACGAAGAGATTAAAATAGATAAAATAAAAGATGAGAGACAATAGGAAAGTAATCTGTGCAGGTTGTCAAAACCAATATTTTCTAAATACAACGTCAGTATATAGAAAGAAAAGGTGTTGCGGAAAACAGGAATGTTTCAGCAAAATTGATGCAAAGATTACGCATTCAAATTATATTAAGCAAAAAAAGAAAATGGAAAATGGAACTTTTAGACATGGAGTTCCAATTGCTATAAAACAAGATATCTATAATAGAGATGGAATTGATTGTAAACTTTGTTTTAATGAAATTAAAGAAGGCGATAAGCAAGTCCATCATATTATTCCTGTGTCAAATCAGGGCACTGACGATATGAATAATTTGATATTGCTTTGTAGGCAATGTCATTTATTAGTTCACAAAGAAGGATGTGAAAAGTTTTATAACAAGTTTTATTCTTATATTCAAGAAATAGAATATAAGATATAAAAGGTCTGGGGATATGGCGAAATCGGCAAACGCAGAAGACTTAAAATCTTCCGATAGAAATATCTTATGGGTTCAAGTCCCATTATCCCCACTATAATAACAATAAAAAAATAGCGTAAAGTTATTATATAAATATATACAAGGAGATTCTTTGTGTATTTAAAAGAAAGAAAATGAAATGGGATATTACACAAGTATTACAGAAACAGATATTTTTCTTGATAAGAAACATTTTGATGCTGTATATAAGAAAATGTGTGAACTTAATGACTACGATGATTTGAAGAGCGGTGGTTCTTTTGGAGCTAATAATGATCCAAAAGAAGGTGAAAGATATAACAGTACAAAATGGTTTGCGTGGATGGAATACAACTATCCTGAAATTTATCCAGATATGAAGTCAATTTTAATTGCATTAGGTTTTGATCTTGATTTTGATATTGATGGAAATCTAGTTGGTCTTGGATATTATGATAAGACTGGCGCTGAAGATTATTTCTTACAATGCTTCGCCGGTTATGTTAATGATGGAAATTATATCCAATGGAAAGGTGAAGAGGATAATGATTATTATCAATACACTTTTGAAAATGGAAAGATGTTTTACCGAAAAGGTTTAATGTCAGTTTCATATGATGAATATGAACCTGAAGAATATGTTTTTGGTCAAATGTCAAGTTCAGACTTAGCTGCAGCAGAATGGACAAAGAAATGGAAAGCAGAGAGAGAAGCACAAGCGCTTGAATCTCTTAAAGAACTTGAATTAGATAATAATTAAGTTTCAACAGGGAGTTT
>JALRHN010000147.1 GCA_023259575.1 Candidatus Kapaibacterium sp.
AGTTTTACGTTATATGGAATTTTTATATCATCAGAATTCGATCCAAATTCAATAACCCAGCCTGTAGATATTAATTTGCCGAGTTCTTTGTTAGCTTCACGAAATGCAGTAGAATAATTATGGCAAATAGGTCCATAAATTTCGTCATGTGGGTAGATGATTTTAAAAGTATACATATTAGTTCTTGTACAAAAGGATTAAAAGAAGATTTTTTAGGAATCTTTTAATTATAATACCTTTGTTTTGAGGATGGGAATGAAGTTTCACAAGTCTAGTGATGATTATGAATATTATGGCTCAATTAATAAGAGAGCTGATTTACGTAAGAAGAATAAGTATGAGCGGTTAGAAGATGAAGAAGGTCTAAGGGATGAATTAGACGATCTTGCGGATGAGATTTCTGAAGAATATTTGGGAATGTATGGTATTCACAATGTCACTAAATCTTTACCTAATAATGGTGTGATGGTTTACACTAATGATCCTGGTAAAATCTCTGATGAAGTTAAAAAGAGTATGCAGAGTATTCTTGGTAAATATAAGTTATTAATTAAGGAATCCAAGCATAAAGGAAATGATTTGGATAAGGTTTTAGACTAATGGATAATGATAAGATTTTAATTGCTAATATTGCTAAGAGATTACTAAGAATTTCTGAATTATTAGATGAAACTGAAGAGCCTGAAAAAGCTGAGAATATTGCAGATTTAGCTGATAAAGTTGTTTCAGATGGAGTTGATATGTCTGAAGAAGAATTTGCTCAAATGCTTAAAGATTTAGGCTTAGAAGTTAATTAGCTCTTTTAGGTAGTGTTTGCATATATTGTTGTAGGTTATCCATAATTCCTCCAACATTTACATTATTTTTGCTTGTATCTATTTGTGTAGGTGCTAATTTGAGTGCATCGGCTCTGGCTGCGAGAATAAGTTGTATTTTTTCGAATTCTGAGATTGATAGTTTTGCAAATTCGTCTCTAGAAATTGTAACGATACCTTTAGCCATATAATCCACTTCTACTATTAGGGGAATTACAGGTCTATCTTCTTGAGCTGTGCCGTTGAAGTATTTAAGGGCTGTATTGTAGATATAATTAGCTTCTTTTGCATCAATGTTAATATATCTAAAATATTCTTGGTAAATTTTATCAATAATATCGTATTTAATTTTAGCTAATAGTTGTCCATAGGAATCATTATATTCAACTCTTGCTTCATCGACACTATAGATCCATACCAGAGTTTTTTTAAGGATTTCTCTTTTTTCATATTCGCCTGAGAAATAATCCCCATCATTATCTTCTCTAAAGGAAAAAGCTTCAATTTCCATAGATTCTTTCCATGATAATTCTTTTAGGCAGCAAAGAATATAAGAATCTTTAATTGGAATTTTTAGTATAAATTCATCTTTATTTGCTTTAAGTTCATATTGATTATGTTCTTCTGGCAAATTTGAAAAGATTTCTATTAATTTATCTAAAGCTTGTTCTTTTGTCATAGTAGGTCTGCATAATTAATAGCGAATTCTGACACTGGGAAATTCTTGTATTTTGTGTCAGGAGTATTTAGTGAATTTCTTGCCACTCTTGCTATAAAATTATATTCGTGTTCATATCCTCTGTCTGTAGCTGAGAATTTGGGTTTTTGCCATTCTACATCATCAAAGGGGAAAAAGAAATCATTTCCAAAGTACATGGTTAAAGATCCTGTATTGTTTAGATAAATCTCTCTTTCTGTTGAGTAAAATGTTATAGATCCTGTTACTTTTCGATTAGATATTTCAGCATATTTTGGTCCTATTTTATCTCCATAATAGTTTTGTAAAGAATCTTGTGGAGTTGTATATACAAGTTCTACATTTTGAGATATATTTAAGGACATTTTGAGAAGTTTAAGTTCTGGTTCGCTTGTGTAATCTATTCTTTTTATTAATGCGCTATGTAATTCTTCTTTAGATTTGACAGTGGTGAACGATATCATGCAATCAATAATATTTGCTTTTCTGTATGGCAAATAATTAAAATTAGATTCATCATTATTGTTTTGGTAGATATCTGTCACTGGTTGAAATTCTTGAATGTCTGGTTTTCTAATAGAGAGGTTTGGATCTATCAGAATTTTACCGCCAATGAAATTACAATCAATATTAACAGAGCCTAAAGATTCTTGTCCATTTACTGAGAAGGATATATTTTGAAAGAATACAGGTCCATAAGATTTGTGATTACTTATGGAAGATGCTGTCATTATTGGATATCCTGGAATAATTGATGCAGCATATAAGATTTTTTCTGAGTTTAAAGTTTCTGGATTTTCTGTATCTATTGTAATGAATGGATTAGTTTTAAAATTTCCAGAATATTTTTGTTGTTCGTAAGCTGGACTGTTAAATTGAATGCTTGTATAGAGGGTTGGCACAGGCTTAAACACTTCAGAACCTGCATCATCATTATAACCATCTACCCAAATAGGATGCCAATTAGAAGAGTCATTAATATACATATGTTCTGTGGCATCATCAAATTCTGTAGGGAGTAGGCTAGTAAAGTTAAATAAATTCCAAACGTATGAGCTTCTAAATTTAGCTTTACCTTTTGCTTTTGAAGTATCTACAGACAGCTTTAAGAATTTCCAGATTCCGTTATTAATTTTTGGAATACCTAGAATGAAGATATTGTTTCTTGAAGTGCTTGTGTCTTGTAAAGCTTGATTAAGATAGTAGATCATTTTGCGCTTGTTAGATCTAGCCATTTAGATGTAAGCTCTCTGACTAGTTCGTATCTCATTTTTCCTACAGTTTCTTGGGAGATTGGCACTTGTTTGTTTGTTTCTGAGTCATTAAGGTTCCATGCTCTGAAGAAGTTAAGAATTACAAGTTTACAAAAAATAGAAGTTCTGACCATTGGAGCTCCTGTCACAGAGTTAATAATAGTTGCTTCTTCTAATATTTTGCTCATTGTATCAAAATCTCTTCCTGAGACATCGCAAGTTAATTCAATTTGATTTTCATCTTCTTCTTCGCCTCTTAGGATCTTAATAGCGGAAGAAGTATCATTAATGCTTCCTTTTAGGACAAATCTAACCGTAATTTCGAATGTTTGATCAGGATCTATAAAAATACTCATGAATAATCGTTTGAAAACTCCAATACAGGAGATATTATAAAAGATTCTGACAAGAGCTGGAATTTTATCTCTTCTCCTGTATTTTCTGAGACACTTCCAAATGATCTTACAGGGGTCCATGCTAATTCTTGCAAATTGATTTTGAAATCTCCAGTATCAATTCTAATGCCTCCACCGTTTAAAGATGATGGGCCTGATAATATTTCTGCCATAGTAAAAGCTGATATTGGTGAAAAATATTTTATACTGCCTTCAAATTTTTGTCCATTAGAAGTCATAAGAAATGGATGTATATTATTTCTTTTTCTAGCATCTAAATTATTATGTATAGAATGCTTTGTAAACAATTCATCTATTTGATTTGACAATGTTAGGTTAATTTCTTGTATTTGAAATGATGATATTGTTGTTCCTTGAAATCCTGTTACAAATTTATCATCTATTCTTGGATACAGATTGAAATTTCCACCATTTGCGCTAATATATGTTAATTTTGTATTTATACCTGATACTTGTCTTAAAGGGCCTATTTTATTTATATTTTCTCTAAAAGTATCTAAGTCATCGCTAATTAATGGCTGTAAATTTCTGTCAATATTAGATGCAAAAATGTCAGCCCTAACAGTTATAGGTCCGTTAGTATTTATATTTAAAGTTATATTATCAACAATACAATTTGAAATAATACCTTCTCTTAATGAAACTAGGGTAAAAGTAGCTTTTCTAGGCGATGAAACTGGATCATGATAAATAACTGTTTTTTCTATTGTTCTTGCGCCAGCGGTAGAAGGGTTGATTTGCAAGAATTTTTCTGTTCTATTAATTGCAGTTACGGTTGTTGTTTGAGGTCCTTCAGAATTATCCCAAGATGCTATAGTTATTTGAAAAGGTGTAGGTATATCAGCAAACTCGGCTATATTCTTAAGATAGATTGTATTAGAATTTGTAGGCAATGTAACTGGATTTTGAGCAGGTGAATTTTTGATGCCTGACATAGCTACAGTTGGAGTTCCTTGATATCCTTCGCAAGCTAAATCCCAAAGAGCTGAAAATGCATGATCAATATATCCAGAAGAATTAGCTAGTAATGGAAATTCAAGTGAGACCTTAAGAATTTGTTTTTGAACGGCTAAATTATTTGGAAAATTTCCTTCACCAGCAAATCTTTGAGAGATAGATGCGTTTTGTTCGTATTCAAAACTAATATTAGAAGTTCTCAAACAATAATTGAAATTAATCTGATTTATATTAAAGCTAAAAAATGGCTCTACTGCATCATTCTTGACTATAAAGAGAAGATCATTGTAGCCAGGTTCTAATCCTAAAATTGAATAGATATTTTTATATTCGTTATTGTAGGGCATTATGGAACCGTTTCAATAGTAATCAAATCGTAAATAGACCAATCTACAAGTCCATTAGAATAAGTAGTTAAATTATTTCCAGGAGATACATATACATCTTCAACTCTATCAAATAAATCTGTTGTTGTTCCTAATAAAATTCTTGTATTTCTAGGAGTGTTTTTAGAAACTGTAGCAGTTAATGTTTTTGGTGTACCATTTTCACCATTTTTTGCAATCACTGTTACAATTAAATCATTTGAAATATTTGTATCAGTTGAAGCTGTAGACACTAACTTTCCAGAAAGATCGTATTTTGGGTCACTAATAGTATCGAGGCTATCAACAGGAGGGACGTAAACTGATAATCTTGATGCCTTATTTGACACTAGAAATTGTAGTTCTGCCAAAATCTAAATACCCTTTTGGCTTAAAATATATTTCAGCATTAGGCAACGAAGACCATGTATTTCCATCAGAAGAAGTTTTAGCTAAGTTTGTACCAGTTGATACAGAAGCTAGTCTAAAAACGTTAATTGGATTAGAAATTGTATTATACTCTAAAACAATCCAATAAGTGCTATTTTTAGTAAGATTTGCACCACTTTCGAAGGCTATTGTAGAGATTGAAGTTGTAGTTGGAAAATCTCTATATTGCATTCTTGTTGTTGATGATAATTTTGAAGATCTATTTGGATTTCCAGCATTATCAGAACAAATATAAATATCAAAACCATCAGTAGAATTTACAATAGAAGCACCAGATCTCCAGAAATTTACATCT
>JALRHN010000148.1:0-238 GCA_023259575.1 Candidatus Kapaibacterium sp.
ATTCTATTTCCACTTTATTAGAACCATATAATATTCATATCACGCAATTAGTTGGTGGACAAAAAACATCATTAAGAAAACAAGTATTATCTGAAATAGCTTCTGGTAAAGCACAAATTATTATAGGAACTCATGCCTTATTTGCCGCACAAGGCAAAGATCAAATGTCAGGATTATCTTATCATAAATTAGGATTGATAATCGTTGATGAACAACATCGTTTTGGTGTTATGCAAAG
>JALRHN010000148.1:248-5230 GCA_023259575.1 Candidatus Kapaibacterium sp.
AACAATTAGCAAAAGCTTCTCTTATTGAATCCCCACAAAGCCATTCTTTATCTCCGCATATATTAGTGATGAGTGCTACTCCAATTCCTAGAACATTATCTATGACTTTATATGGAGATTTAGATAGTACTACAATCAAAGAAATGCCTATAGGAAGAAAACCAGTCAAAACTGAAATTGTATTTGATTCTACTATAGATATAGCATATCAAACAATAGAACAGGAAATACAAGCAGGAAGACAAGCATATATTATTTATCCTTTGGTTGAAAAATCTGAAACTATTGATGCCAAATCTGCAGTTGAACATTATGAATCCTTAAAAAGCGAGATATTTCCTGATTATTCTTGTGGTTTACTGCATGGCCAAATGCCATGGCATGAAAAAGAACAAGTAATGAAAGCTTTTAAGAATAAAGAATATCAGATTTTAATTTCTACAACAGTTATTGAAGTTGGTATAGATATACCAAATGCCACTGTAATATTAATTGAAAATGCTGAACGGTTTGGTTTAGCACAATTACATCAATTAAGGGGAAGAGTTGGACGTAATGATCTACAATCAACATGTTTTCTTGCAACAAAAGATCATTTTCGCTTTCACATTAACAAACAAAAATCCGAAGATGTACAACTAGAAAGGGCATCTGCAATTGCAAGATTAACAACGATGATTTCAACTAATGATGGATTTCAAATTGCTGAAGCAGATATGAAATTGAGGGGGCCTGGTGATATTATGGGGACAAGACAATCTGGCATTCCTAAATTTTTATTTATTGATTTGATCAATGATAGCGATTTAATTGAACATTGCAAGAAAACTGCGGAACAGATTATAGAACAAGATCCACAATTAAGATTGCCGCATCATAGTCTGATAAGAAATGAATATGAACGCCTAAGAATGTCTGACACTTTTTTTATGAACATAGCATAACATATATGAATATTATTTATACTTTTTTTTCAAGTGTACTGTGTCTATTCATTTATCTACCTCTTTCTGCCCAATTCTCTTATACATATGGAACAGATATTGGCATTGGAGTGAATGCCATTGGAGTAGGATATCAAGACTTAACATCTATTGGATTAGCTACTAATTTTGCAAATAAGGGAAAAGCTGAAACTAGTAATCCGCTACTCTTTGCAGGTGGTTTTATTTCATATTCTTCACCTACAATTGGTTTTAGATTTCGTACTTCTTATGATAATAGAAGTGGTATTATTCAAGATGAGTTTACTGCAAATTCCAGACAAATGATGCCTTCTTTGGCTTATATTACTAATGATATATCATGTCATTATTCGGTTTTACCAACTTTGTCTTTCTACATTGGACCAAGCATATCGTTTCTTATACACAATAAAATTAATCGTATTGATGCAAATGATAATGACAATCCAATTCCTGCTATGAATTCGATTTGCCCTGGTTTTCTTGGTGGGATTATGTATAAAACTCCATTATCTTTTTCTGCAGGATCTTTTTCATCCGAACTTTCGACATTTCTAGAATCTTCTTGGATGGTTAATCAAAGAAAAGGGGAGTTTTCAGTCAATAATAGTGGTTTGGCAAATATTTGGTCTACTGTATCAATCAGAGCCGGTATTTCTCTACACTTTCAATTCAATAAAAATCCTATTGATAAAGATTATCCAGCTACTGATAGTTTATCTTTTTATGTTAAAACTCCAAAGGAAATAGCCGGAAAAAGAAGAATTATAGAATATTTTCCTGTGCTTCCTATAGTCTATTTCAGACCAAACAATTCGAATATTCCGTTTTATTATCAACAACTTTCTAGCGAGCAAGCAGCATCTTTTTCCGAATCGCAATTAGATGAAATAATTACCGATAGTGATAAGCAGAAACATGCTTCAAAAAGAATCATGGTATATCAACATATATTGAATATCATCGGTTCACGTATGATGCATTCCAAAGACACACTATTTATTACTGGTATTGCACCAGAAGAAAAAGATGGGATTATTATTGCTGGATATATCAAAGACTATCTAACTGGTATATTTAGAATAGATGGAGGGCGTATCAAACAATTAGAAGATAATAATCAAAAAAACATAAAAAACTATGATAGTGATGATAGTGTAGATATTGTTTTTAAAAGGCAAGATAGTAGAAGAATTGTTCTTAAGTCCAACTCTCCAGCTTTGCTAAAACCAGTACTATTACATTTTGAAAGCGTCGATCCCCCAGAAAATGAAATAGAGATTAGAGTATATTCACCTTCTGATCTAACATCGTGGACAATGCAATTATTAGGTCCTGATGAATTGATGAAGAATATTGGTCCTTTTTCAACTCAAAAAACCTTTATCAATGCAACTTCATTATTGAATGGTTCATTGGCTTCGGGAAAATTCACAGCATTGGTTCAAGCAGAAAAATCAACAGGAATACAATTACAAGCAGATACTTCTTTTGCATTAACAATGAGTAATGCTGCTAAAATGAGTGCTGAACGATTTACTGTCTTACAAGAAGGGTATGAAAGTACAGAACATTTCATAGAAGAAATTGTCTCCGTAGTTCAATCAAAACTCAATAATCACACAGAAATAGTATTAATCGGAAGCTCTGGAGCAAATGGAGACAACAAAGAGAATGAAAACAAGGTACAAAAGCTTTTAGAGCGTATAAAGAGTCAAATAGAACAATCTGTAGCTAAAAAAGGAAAACCGATCACTATAAAGCTTTTAAACTATGGTGAAGATCCAAATAGAGTGTCATTTACTCAAGAATTACCCTATGGAAGATCATATAATGACTGTATTACAATAGAAATGATCAAATAATTACAATGAATACTGAATGCTACAGGTAATATTTCTTGGATCGGAAGGTAAAATGCCTGGTCCTGGATAAGATTCTGCTCTTCTTGTAAAGTATGATTCATTAAAGACATTTTGTATATGCATATCAACAATCAAAGATTGTAAAATTTTATAACTCAATGAAATATCTATAATTGAATAAGAGGGGATTAAGCCAATCACGGCATTTGATGTATATTCGGCATTGGTAGCATCTGTATATTGTTTATACACATAAGAATACTGAATACTTGCTTTTAGTTTATCTTGTTCATATTGTAATCCTGTCCTTAGCGTAAAAGGAGATACTTGTTCTACTTGTTTACCTGTTATTCCAGCTTGCAATGAAGAAGTATATATACCATCTAAATATGAAACATTGATAAATCCTTTTACACTTCTTGAATCATCATCAATCCAAAGTTTCCATAGATCTGTTTCTATAATCGCTTCAATTCCAATCGTTCTAGAAGATCCAATATTTGTTCTTAATCTATATGGTATATAATAAGGTGCTTTATCTGCCGCTAAGATTGTTCCAATCCTTTTATCATATTCTAAATAGAAGCAACTAATATCGCTATAGAATAAACCATGAAATAAAGAACCACGAATTCCTAGATCTGCATTAAATCCTTTTTCATCTGATAAATTTGTATCAACAATAAAATTGGGATTAACGATGCGCATATCACTAAATGTCATTGCCCTATAATTTTGCGCATAATTAGCATATAATTCAAGTCCATTATCAAATATATAGCTTGTTCCTAGCCCAAATAATCCAAAGGATCGAAGATTTGATTTATTTTCATTATATGTAGATGATTGTACCAAATTACCTGCAAGATCTACTATTCTATCTTTATACCATCCATTTGCATATGTGGCAATATATTCAACTCGTATTCCTGGAACAATGCTCCAGTTTTCTGTGGGCCTGATTACACATTCAAGAAATCCTGCAAAATTATTACCTGGATTTTTATACAATAATTGCTCTGGATTATCTTGATCTAGATATGCAAAGTCTGCACCAGATCCCTTTGAACCAAATCCTTGTTTTTGCACCGAATATCCTTGATATATTCTTGTGCCCAATAATATATTAGCGGGAATATCATTGATAAAAAAAGTATGCATTAATCGTGTTTCATTACCAATATTGGCAAAAACACCATCTATCAATGTTCTTTCTGAACCATTATCTAGCACTGAAATATTCTGAAGATTTCCTACTGATGATCTATGTGCCAGTACTGAAAATGTTCGAGAATGTATTCTGGTTAAAGGAGAAATTTCATACAGAATATTCAAAGCATATATGTGCCAATCTATTAAAAACCAATTTCTTGATCTACTTGATTGCGAGGGATCAACTTGAAATTGCCTATCTGTTAAACCACCTGGTTGCTGGCTTAAAGAATGATGATATGTAGCATCAAATGATATTGTAAGATGTTCATCTATTGTGGTTGATAAAGCAGAATATGCTGTATGAGCAGAGAAATCTGAATTCGGACGCCATCCATTGCCTTGTTTATAGGAGTAAAAGCTGATATAATTCAATCCTTTAGATTCTCCTCCAACTAATGCTGATATACCTATTAATCCAAAAGATCCACCATTCATTCTTAATTCTGCATGCAGTGGGACAGAATCTATACCTTTTTTCATCTTAAAATTAATCATACCTCCAAATTGAGGCCCATATTGAAGTGAGGCAGCCCCTCGAACAATCTCGATTCTTTCTATTGCTTCAATTGGCGGAGTAAAATATGATTCTGGATAACCAAGTGCATCTGCTGCGATATCATAGCCATTCATTCTTGTATTAAAATGGGCTGTTCTATTTGGACTCAATCCTCTTCCTCCAATTCCAAGCTGAAGTCCTGCTTGATCGCTTTCCCAAATATTCAATCCTGGTACTCTAGAAAACAGTTGTCTTGCTTGCATTACTGCTTTATTAGGATTCAATAAATCAGGAATAATTAATTCGGTCTTTTTAGCTTCATAAATTGCAGATTCTTGTATTGATTCTACTTTATTTGCACTTATTAATGACTTCTTCTCTGCATTTACGATGATATCTTTAACCTGCATTTTTTTGGTTTGAAGCATTATTGTCTGTTTT
>JALRHN010000149.1:0-4811 GCA_023259575.1 Candidatus Kapaibacterium sp.
CTCTAATGTCAAAATTAGAATAATCTTTTTGCATGACCATCTGTTTTAAATCTTCTAATTGCTTAATTTTGCTTCCAGTAAATTCTTGAAGATGTTGTTCATAAGCTTCTCTGAAATTAGATAATCTTTGCTCGATATAATTTTCTTTTTCTTCATTTAACTGATTTATTCTCTGTAATAATAAATCACTTCTAGATTCTAAATATTCAGCTTGTAATTGTTGAGATAAAGCTTCTGTTTCATTTATTTTTTGATTAATATCATACATCATTGCTCTGTTCCAACCAAGATCTGATTTTGTCATTTCAACAATTTCTCTCAAGCCTTTTTTAACTTTAAGGTCGGTTATAATAACATCTATGTAATTTATTTGAATAGTTTTAGGATCTTCGTATCTAGCTTTTAATGTTTCGATATTATAATATTTTTTATCTTCTTCTGTTCCGTTATTTTCAATCATTTTATAAGCTACACAAGAATTATTTGTGCAGAAATCAGAAGAATACACAATGAATTTCTGATCTAATTTTTCCATTATCAAATTAGGATCATCTTTATCTTTACTATTAAATCCAAGAGAACCGGCACCAACAATATGTGCTGCTACAGGATGGATCATTTTCTTCCATTCTGTTTTATATTTATATAAATCAGCAGAATCAATTTCCATTCCATCAAACATTTCCATTTGAATTCCAGCCATGTCTACCGTAGCAGCAGAACCGTCAGGATTAAGGAATGGCTTATCACTTGACATTACAGTATTCATTCCTCTGTAACCATCATAATATTCGCCAGTTAAAAATACTCTTCTTTGAATTCTTGGAACGTAATTTTGATCAAATCCAGCAACAATGTCACATGGAAGAATAAAGTCTGTCTCAATTACGTTACCTAAATTATATTCTTCAGGAACAGGTAGAGTTGTTTCGAATGGTACTGGATCTAAGCTATAATCTCTTCTCAATATATCAAAGAAATTGCTTTCTCCTTTTGACCATAACAATAATCTAAAATCACCATATCTAGGACAAAATTGTTTTATATGTCCATCTTTTAGGAAGGGAACAACATCACCACATCCAGCTTTTAAAAGATCATCATAAAATCTTTCAATGCTGCTGTTAAGAATAGTTTCATAATAATATTTGATCAACCTACCAGTGGCATCTAATTCAAAATCTAAACCTTCAGATTCAATTTTCTCCACCATTTTTTCCATTAGGCGTTCGTTTTCAAATCTAAACTTAATAGGAATAAGAATTTTAGAATTGTCATATCCATTACGCACACAGGTTCTTAACTGTTTTATTTTATATTGTTCTTTTTCTTCATCTGTAGCATTCGGTTTGTTTAATGTAAAGAATTCAGAAGGTTTTGAAGCAATACCAACAAAATCTAAACCTGCCATTTGTAAAGTTTCTACATCTTCCCATCTTGATGAATAACCTGAAATATTAGCTAGTTCATTAAAATCGCTATCTTCAAATGTTTTTCCAACAATTGCTCCAGGATATGGCTGGTTGTTCAATACTCTAATAGATTGCTTTACCATAAACAATTCTTTTGCTAAAGTATCTAAAACATCTTTATAATCTTCAATATTTACAGAAACATCAGAAAATGGATTTTGTTTAAAGTTAGCAATGATTTGTTCTACAGGTTGTTTTTGTAATGTAACTGCTAAATATAACTGTTTTACATTATCAAGAGTAAATCCAGGAATAGCTGACATAATTTTTCTTGCTACTTCCATGAATTTATCTTTCATATCATTCGCTTTTTTCAATCTGTCGTGCTTGAATAATTCTTGCATCGAATTTTGAGATTGCTGGGAAGATAAATCAATTCCCTCAAATGATGTTTTTCTTCTCTGACCCGCTTGATAGATTGTAGATAGTTGTGGAATAACAGCTCTATCTAATACAGACATAATTGGTTCTAATAAGCTGTGTAATTCATAAGGATCAAAACCTTTATTTTTCTCAGCTTTAAGTTGGGCTAATAATTTATTAATAGCAGCTTGATACGGTCTTAATTCTTCAGCTACTTCTGCTATTTTTTTCTTATCATCAGGAAATAATAAATATAAGTCTTTATCTGTAATTTCTTGATTTCTATATTTTTCAATAAGGTTTTGAGACATATGCTCTTTTACATATTGAACTTTTTCTTCTATAGATGATCCAGGAATGTTATCAGGGTCTATGCTTGCTAGATTGTCAATTTGAGCTATTTTGTATATACGATTGTTAAACTTCATGCTAATTTCCTGAAACTTATATTACATTAATTTTCTGCCACAAAACATTTAGCTCCTACATTATGTATTTTGTACAGATCGATGGTAATATATGATTATACAAATGTGTATGTAGACAGGAGTAAAAATAATGGTACTACTATTTTTTGTTGCATTTACAGCAGGATTGGGATTTTTGATGGGTCGTTTTGCTGAGTCTAAGGGTTATGGATTCTGGAATTGGTTTTTCGCTTCATCCCTTATTGGTATTATTTGGCTCGTTGCTATTCCTAACCTTACTAAAGATATGAACATGACAGCAGAAGAAGCGGATCGTAAGAAAGCAAGCTCAAATGTAGCTGGTATTATTCTCAGCTTTATTGGTCAAGCAATTGCTTTAGCACAACTTAATTCAGTACTTAAGGTATAAAAATGTCAGAACGAAAAGTTAGCGGAACAATCGACTCTCCAGAAATTGCTGCAGTAGCTACAGAAATGGCTCTACAGGAAATTCAAGATCTAAGCGGGAGTAACCATAATTTTCAATACGAAGTTGTTCTTGTTGAAAAAGATGGAGTTATGATTGAAATTGAAGTTCCTATTGATGATATTGATCTTCTTGAGGATTTTGATGATGATGATTTGACCGATGAGGGAAAAAGAAGCTTAGGTATGATTAATTCTGATCATGACACTGTTTCTGGTATGACATCTGATTCTTCTTCAAGAGATAAATTGCCATATGGTAAGATCGAAATTAATCCATCTGATCAGGGTGATATTTACATCATTACTTGTCCATTTACAGGTAGTACTGACGTTTATCAAATCTCTACTGGAATTTTTGCTAGCTACGAAACAGATCAGCCATTCAGAGTTGAAGTAAGACTTTCAGATTCTATTCAAGAATAGTTATTCTTCTTCAAAATCTTCTAAAACAGCTGAATAAATTGGGGAATTATTATCATATAAGAAATTGATTTTAGATTCCATTTTATTAACTTTTTCTTCTAAGTTTTTGATGATACTTTTTAGATCATTCATGTGCTTAGATAAAGATAATATGGTTTCTGAACATATTTCAATCACTTCCTTGTGAGAAACTTCCCCTTTTTCAGCTAACTCTTTTATTTCGTTTAATCTTGTAGCTTTCATAATTCTGGTTCTTGAGATTCCTCTGCAACCGGAGCTGGAACTGTATTTGGATTTGGCATTGCGTTTTGAATCATATTTGGTACCTGATCCATTTCACCACCAATACCACCTAAAGCTTGTTCCATTTTCTTAATTTTTTGTTCTAATAAATTTAATCTACTCTCCAATCTCACTGGTTTTTTTATAACACCTTGAGCCATTTTGATTAAGTTATTATCAATTTGATCAATTTCTTTTGAGAATCCGTTAGAATCTAAAAGCTGACATCTTTCAATAAAATTATACATTATCTTCTTCTTACTGATATTTTTGGAAAACTAGCATTATTATCTGATGCAGGAGCCATTGATAATAATTGAATTAGTGAATCTATTTTAGATTTTGCTTGTCTACTTTCATCAGAAGTTACATCCATATTAGCTACAATAGCTCTCAGTTCATATAATTCTGATATAATCATATCTCTGTCTAATTTTACTTGCATATAATTATTATTATACTAAGGATATTATTGAACCTTGAAAATACAAGATTTATCTAATTCAAATATATATTATGACCAAGGCAAATGTTTTGGTATTGTTTCAAATTTGAATTATTTATCTCCATCAAAATTCTTAGTAGATCACAATACTTTTAATGTAAAGCAATCAAGATTTATCCCGGTTTACTATCATGAAAATAAAATTACCAGTACCGTAAAGTTCATAGCTAACTCCGAGGTAATTATCTTTCAATTTAATTGTGATTATGATCTAAATAATAAATCATTTGTCATTAATTGGAATAAGAGTGATTTCAAATGTTTATCTTGTAAATCGCATTTTAATATAAATAACAACTTAGATCAATGTTGCTCATTAATTGATGCTCCAGTGCAATTATTTGACGCTAAAATTGAATCTATAATAATCGCTCCTGAAGATTATTTAGAAGAAATAAGACAATGCAAGATTAATTTTATCAACTTGCATTTTTCAAGCATTATTGATACAATCATTCTATAGGGATAAATATGTCTGATCAAATCTACATCCAAAAAGTAAAAATCAAAAACTTTCAAAGCCATCATGATACTGAAATAGAATTCGGACCTGGTATTAACGTTATTACAGGTACGAGTGATGCTGGAAAAACTGGTATTCTGAGAGCTATCATGTTTGTTTTATATAACCAAGCAGATGCCGGTTTCCAAACTTTAAACAGTGAATTTGTTGAAGTATCTGTTTATTTTTCTAACGGTACAGTTGTTACCCGTAAGAAAAATCAGAAAAGCATGAACATCGTATCTGCTAACAATTCTTCTTGGGATAAGGAAATAAAGCTTACTAACTTTGGTAGAACCTATGACAAAGAGATTAAAGATGCATTAGGTAATCCTCCTGTTTTTAATAATGAACCTTTGGCATATTCT
>JALRHN010000149.1:4821-5182 GCA_023259575.1 Candidatus Kapaibacterium sp.
AATAGTCCTTTATATATGCTGGGAATGTCACCCAAAGAATTATCAACTTACATATCTTCTTTGATCGGTGTTGAAGATTATGCTGCTGCCACGGTCATTCTTAATAAAGCAAATAATTCCACAGACAAGATTATCAAAGAAAAAAAGACTAATGTTGATAAATACGAAAAAGATCTTGAAGAATTTTCCGATCTTGAAAGTAAATTATCAGATTTAGAAGCTTTAGAACGGGTATATGACAAATATTCAACCCAGAGTAATATCTTGTCTAACGCCAATAAACTAAAATCAGACATTCAAAACACTCATAGTAAATATAAAGATGCAAAAGCTAAGATTCAAAACAAGATTCAGCCTATAG
>JALRHN010000014.1 GCA_023259575.1 Candidatus Kapaibacterium sp.
AATGGAATATTATTTCTACCGGCACAGCAGATGCAGATATTATAAGAATGCAATTAAAGAATAATCAAGAAATACAATTATCAGCCGCATTACCTACTCCGTCTTATCTAATTCCAGGTGCTAAAGGAATTATTAAAATTACCGTAAAACCAGGTGCAAGTGATACTGTGTTAATTGATACAATATGTATTGATGCTTCCAATATGTGCCCATATTCTCAATGTTTTCCCATAAAAATTACAATTAGACAAGCTAGCCTAAGTTATTCAGATACTTCATTAACTTTTTCAATTACATGTAACAATAAGAGTCAACTTGATACTATATGGATAGCCAATTATGGGCAATTACCAGATACACTTCTTGCTGCTAATCTTTTACCTGTTAATGGGCCTGTATCTACATTTTCTATTACATCTATTCCTTATCCATATCCTCTGCAACCTTTAGATTCTGTTCCTATTATTATTAGTTTTAATCCCCTTATACAAGGTAATTATTCTGCTCAATTAGACATTATTACTGCCGCTCAAAAAAGGGTAAATGCTCCATCTGATACTATTCATTTATCCGGATTTTGGCTTGCTCCAGTAATCTCAGCAAATATCTCAAATCACGATTTTGGACTTCATGAACAATGTTCCAAAGATATAAGCTTAACAATTACTGTTAATAATCAAGGTCTAGCTTCTGATACATTAACAGTTCTTCCCTTCAATAACATTGCTTTAAGTGCAAATACATATCTTCTGTATATCAAAGACTCCTCATATAATACCATTATTATCAACTATTCACCTAATAAGTCATCTGTAGGAATATGGTATGATACCCTTACTTTAGTAAGTAAAACATGCGGTAATATTATTAAAATACCTCTACAAGGCGAAATCGATAATGCTTCTCTATTATGTGTACCTAGTGCTGTTAATTTTGGACAAATCTTAAAAGATGACTCATTATCTCAAATAGTAGAGATAAAAAATAATGGAAAATTCTCAGTAAATATTAACACTGTGTCATTAGCAATCAGTAAAACCGAATATTCATTCTCTTCTAATACTACTGTACCCTTCATATTATTACCAGATAGCAGTATCTACATATCAGTAAAAGCAAAGGGTTTAATAGAAGGGACACAACCTATTGATTCTCTTGTAGTTATAGGGCAATCTAGTTGCAATACCAATGTTTTTTGTCCTATAAACATGACGGTACCTAAAGAAGAATATACTGCAACTATAAGAACAGAGCGATATGCATTCAAATATGGTGATACAAATCAAATTGCAGTTTCTATACAAGGAGATATTAGCAAGGCAAGAATACAAAATCTTGATTTTTCTCTGCACTTAGATGGCAAGTTGTTTGAGATAACAGAGACCAATCCAAAGGCAGTATCTTATATTGGTGACAGTACAATTAAGTGGTCTATACCTGCAAAAGATATCCCTTTACAAGGAGGAATTATTGCAACTGCTAAGGGTAAAAGCTTGATTTCAAACCCCAATGAATGCGATCTACTTATTGATTCTGTAAAAGCCGAAACAAATAGATCTATATCAATTGACATTTTAAATGGTCATCTAACAATATCGCCATACTGTAATAATATGTCATTTGGTTTGATGAATCGCTCACTATTTTCATTCAAAATTATTCCATCCGAACAATACAGTTCATCGATAAAATTAGTATACAAATCTACTGGTGAAGAATCTATTTATGGTGATATGAAAATCTATAATATTCAGGGAGCATTATTATTTAATACAAGGCTTCAAGCGAATACTCTTGAGAAAGAATATATTATTCCATATCAACTTCTTTGTGGTGCATATGTTATTGAATTAAAATCAGAAGACGGTATAATTCAGCATAATATGATTTTAGTAACTGAGTAAAGTATTAGTATTAATTGGTATGATTATAAAGAGTGAGTTTACGATTGATATTACCGCATCAGATTTTATTTCAGGCGATATATATCGAGCGAATAATATTTCTGAGTTAAAGCCAATAGTTTTGATAATTCATGGATTTAAAGTACATAAACAGTGGGGATTTTTTCCATATATCTGTGATTACTTTGCTCAGTATGGAGCAATAGCAATCTGTTGTAATCTGTCTTTGAATGGTTATGGAAGCGATAGTGATACATTGATATATCCTCATAAATTCGCGTCTAATACTATCACAAGAGAATTATCAGATATTCAAAAAATTATGGAGTTTATACAAAACAAGGGAGAAGGAACAATTGAAGATTGGGATGGAAGAATCTTTATACTAGGTCATTCTAGAGGTGGGGCTTTATCAATTTTAACGGCAAGAGATTTTCCAATAATTAGCAAAGTTGCCGTGTGGAATTCAATAGCCAGATTTGACCGTTTTTCTGCAAGACAAAAAGCTTTGTGGAGAGAACAAGGATATATTAAGGCAGAACACTATAAGTCACCAGATTCGCTATGTATTAATAGTACATATTTAGACGACTTAGAATTATATCATGAGCGTTTTTCCGTAATATCTGCTTTAAGTAATATGGATATCAGTTTGCTGATTATTCATGGAGAGCAAGATATAACTGTTTCTAAAAAAGATGCAGAAGCATTAGCATCGGCTTCAAAACATCTTTTTGGATTTAATATAATACCATCAACAGGCCATACATTTGGGATACGCCATCCATTTTCATCTAGTACAAAGGCACTACAACAAGTATTAGAAATAACAAGAGGGTTCTTTTTATCATGAAATACATGTTTTTCTTATTATTATTTATAGCAGGTTGCGAACTCATTCGAATCGGCCCAAATAGAAGTGGAATCATCATTCCTAGCAGAGAGACCTCTATAGGTTCTGTCTATTTATTTAAGGCCGAATTAGATAGCAATAATTCTCATGCAGCAGTTCAAATGTTAGCAAAATCAGATGGGACTAAATATTTAGCAAGAGAACGATATGAAATGCAATCAGAAATGGAAAGATTAGGAAGAATATTAGCTAATCGAACTATATCATTATATAGAACCGATACATTACAAAATGATGCACATAGAATCATATTAGAATTTGATTATTTGAAAACATATATTTTTACAACAAAAAAAATTGATAATCAATGGTATATAGTTGATATAAAAAATGATAAACAATAATTTTCCATTAATTATGGGCATTATCAATGTAACGCCCGACTCTTTTTCAGATGGTGGCTTACATCTACAAGCTGATGCTGCAATTAATCATGCATTGTTATTAGCAAGCCAAGGGGCAGATATATTAGATATTGGTGGCGAAAGTACTCGGCCAGGTGCAGTTTCCATTTCAACTACAGAAGAATTAAGCAGAGTTATACCCGTAATACAAGGCATTAGAGACGCTGGTTGCGAATTACCTATTTCTATAGATACCATCAAACCAGAAGTAGCAAGAAAAGCAATCGAAGCAGGAGCAACTATTATCAATGATATAAGTGGTTTGGCTTTAGGTCCAGAATTAGCATTAATAGCTGCTGAACATAATGCATCATTAATTATCATGCATAGCAAAGGGACACCACAAACAATGCAAATCAATCCTTATTATCAAGATATTGTACAAGAAATTTCTTCTTTTTTAGTAGAAAAAGCACACATAGCAAAGGAATGTGGTGTCAAAGATATTATTCTAGATATAGGAATATGTTTTGGTAAAACAGTAGATCACAATTGGCAATTATTATCATCATTATCAACTTTTGCTACATTAGGATATCCATTAATGCTTGGCATCTCCAGAAAATCATTTATTGGGAAAAGTTTACATATAGATACTCCGGTCGATAGAGATATATCAACTGCTTTATTGCATGCAATGCTACTTAATACAAAAATGCACATACTTAGAGTTCATAATGTTAATCTAATGTCTCAAATGCGCGTATTATATTCATTATTGGAACAGAATAGAGATAAAAAAGGAGAAAATTATGATGAATAAGTATATTAATTCTTTATCTATTCAGGCATTATTGATATGTGTTGGCTCGGCATTCTTATATATCATTACAATGTTACCAGATTTAGGCTTTACTGATGCTGGAGAATTAGCAGCAGCATGTAGCACTCTTGGAATAGCACATCCAACAGGATATCCTTTATATACAATATTGGGATTTATCATAACCAAAATCCTTCCATTTTCACCAGTATATAGTCTCAACCTATTTGCAGCCTTATGTACAGCAGCTTCAGTGGGTATAATGTTTCTTATTGTAAGAGAAATTTTAGAAAAACTATATGGAAAAATGTCATTACATTCGGTGATTTCAGCAGGTACTTCTCTAACATTTGCTACAGCTGTAACTGTGTGGTCACAAGCATCTGGTTTAGAAGTATATTCATTGCAATTACTTCTACTAAACCTATCATTACTGATATTTTTGAAGGCAGCATGGCTTAATCAAAATAAACATCATTGGATAATATGGGGCTTTTTAATTGGATTAAGTTTTACAAATCATGGGACAACTATTTTACTGGCCCCAGCCATGATTTTTGGATATTTCTACGATTGGAATGACAATAAAATTCATATTCATAAACAGAAATGGATTCAATTATCTTATTTCATTATCCCTTTCTTGATTGGATTATCTCTTTGGCTTTATTTGCCCATTAGAAGTGCACAAGATCCATTATTTAATTGGGGAGAAGTACATCGTAATTGGGATAAGTTTATCTATCATGCAATGGGAAAGCAATATCAAGTTTGGATGTTTAAAGAAGGTACATCTGCTATAAATTTTCCAATTTTTTGGAAATTATTGCCTGCTAATTTTGCCTGGATTGGTTTAATTCCTGTAGTATTAGGAATCTATTCTATATGGAAGAAAAGTAAAGGATTATTCTTGTTTTTAACATTACTGATTATTGGAAATCTATTCTATTCATTACAATATCAGATTCATGATATTGACACCTATTTTCTGACATGTTTTATTGCGCTTTTTGTGTTTTTTGCAATTGGTTTATATGTATTAATTAACAGTAGACAGCAATTTGTATGGTTAGTGATGATATTTCCAATGATCAATGTGGGATTAAATTGGACAACAAATAATCATCAAGAAGATAGAACAGTTCCTGCATATACAGAATTAATGACATCAAGTATGGAAAAGAATGCTGTGATTATTAGTTCGCAGTGGGACTATTTTTGTTCCGCATTTTGGTATAAACAATCGGTAGAACATTATAGACCAGACATAATTTTGATAGAGCAGGAATTATTAAGAAGAACATGGTATCCACACTTTCTTGTTAAAATGTATCCAGAATTACATAAGTCCAAGCAACAGATAGAGATATACAATCAAGAATTAGAGAAATTTGAACAAGACGAAGAGTTTTCAGCTGCCGAATTACAATCTAGATATGAGCAATTGATTAATTCTTGGATAGATCAATCTATTGAAAGTGGACGCCCGGTATATATTACAGCAGAGGTATTACAGCAAGAGCCAAAAGTTGCTGCAGCATATGAAAAAATTCCACAAGGATTAGCTTTTAAATTAGTAAAGCCAAAAGTAGATGGTATGCCCGTTTTACCTCTATCTTCGGATAAAATGGATATAACTCATTTTTCTGCATCAATAAAGAATAGAAAAGGGCATCTATATGATGGTATTAAGCAGATGGCGGCAAATCAAATATTAAATATGGCCCAATATGCTTGGATGACAAGTCGTATGAAAGAAGCAACAGAATTTCTACAAAAAGCAGAAATTATTGATCCAAAAAACCGCATCCTCTTACAATTAAAACAAGCAATAGAAAACAATCCCAATGGTGTAGTTCAAAAACCTTAGCCATTCCAATATTGTCTATCTAAACTTCTATACTGAATAGCTTCACTGATATGAATTGTCTTGATAGAATCAACCCCTTCAAGATCGGCAATGGTTCTAGATACTTTTAAAATCCTATCATAAGCTCTTGCAGATAAACCCAATTTATTCATAGCAGTTTTTAATAATTGCTTAGACATATCATCTAAAACACAGAATGCTCGTAAATCAGAAGGCAGCATATCTGCATTTTTATAACAGTCTTGTCTTTTGTAAAAACGTTCACTCTGAATAATCCTAGCAGCAATAACACGATTTCGTACTTGTTCAGATGTTTCTCCTTTTCCTTTTTCAGATAAATCTTGATAAGGCAAGGCAGGAACATCAATATGAATATCTATTCTGTCTAATAAAGGACCAGAAATTCGGCCCATATATCTTTGAATATGCGGAGTAGAACAAGAACATTGCTGAAGAGGATTGCCAAAATGTCCACAGGGACATGGATTCATGGAGCATACCAGCATAAAATTAGCGGGATATTCTACACTCATTTTTGTACGTGAAATACATATTTTTTTATCTTCTAATGGTTGCCTTAAAACTTCCAATACATTTCTAGCAAATTCGGGCAATTCATCTAAAAAGAGAACACCATGATGAGCCAAACTGATTTCTCCTGCCCTTACAATACCAACGCCTCCACCAACCAAAGCAGCATCACTGATAGTATGATGAGGAGATCTAAAAGGCCTATTTGTAAGTAAAGACAAACCCGATGTTAATTGTCCGGCAACAGAATGAATTTTTGTTGTTTCAAGTGCTTCCTGCATACTTAATGGAGGTAAAATTCCTGGCAAACGTTTGGCAATCATGGTTTTTCCACTTCCAGGAGGCCCAATCATTATAATATTATGTCCGCCTGCAGCTGCTATTTCTAATGCTCTTTTTACATTCTCTTGTCCTTTTATATCAGAAACATCAATATCACTAGAACTTTTATGAGAAAAAAGTGACTTTATATCCGATTTATGAGGTTCAATATTCTCTTCTTTTTTTAGATATCGCAAAGATTGGGCTAATGAATTCACGGGAATAATATGAATATCTTCTACCATACCAGCTTCTTCTGCATTATCAATTGGAACCAACATTTGTTTTTTTCCAAGTTCCTTGGCCATCAATGCTATAGACAAAGTACCATGAACGGGCCTTAAAGATCCATCTAATGCTAGTTCTCCTAAAAACATTGATTCTTGTATTGCTTGTTCTTCTAAAAGACCCATTGCTGTTATTATTCCAAGTGCAATTGGTAAATCAAATGCACTTCCCTCTTTTCTTATATCTGCAGGAGCCAAATTGACAGTGATTTTTTTATTAGGAAATGGAAGATCGGAATTTTTTATTGCTGCAGAAACCCTTTCTCTTGACTCTTTTACTGCAGAATCAGGAAGCCCTACCATAAGAAAAACTGGAACAGCATTTTCTAAGTGCGTTTCAATTTCAACTGGAAAAGCAGAAATTCCAAAAACTGATCCCGAATATAAACGTGAATACATACATTACCCCTGAAATTCAACAATTTGTTTCACTCTTTGTAATGTTTGCAATGTACAATGAAAGATGATATTATATCACTCACATTTTTCTCACATTTTTACCGATTCCTTATTTGGAACAATATCTTTTTGGGGTGAAACAATATCTTTATATCTTTTTACCTTTATTGTACTTACACCAGATTCAATATTCATTTCAATTTTCTGTTTTGCTTTAGAATATCCTGGCGTTTCATATACATTTTCAGAAACTTCATTAAAGCCTTCGAAATCATTTGCAGATAAACCACTCTCATTATGTATTCTACAACCTGCAGACTCAGGAATTTCTGCTGTAAATTTAGACATACCTCCTTCGAATTCTACTTTTGTTGTCTCTTGCTGATTGCCAAGTTTTAAATACACCGATGAAGCTCCAGATTCTAGAGATACCGATTGTATTTTATAGCTGGAAAGATCCAATGAACTCATAGATGCGCCACCTTGCAAATGTATATTCCACAAAGTGTTAGGATGAAGCCTTATTTCTGAAGTCTGTAAAACATTATGTTTAAAGATTTCTATATCAGTGCCAAATTCTAAATCAATAGTTTGTGTTCCATCAAATACTTTTTCCAAAATTTTAAATGTACTTTTAGGATTATTTTCTGTAGAATCACTATTGATATATCTTTTTAACATTAATAATTGATCTGTTCCGCCACTTTTAATAGAAATTACAGCAGCACCAGCATCAATATTAAGATTTGCAGGTTTAACTATAGTTGAGTCATAAGGAATAGAAAGAGTATCAACTTTATTATAACTTTGCTCTTTATTATCAATAACAATCTCTAAAGATTCGGAGTCTGGGCTCTTATCAATAATAAATCCTGCTAAAATTACAGATGCAATGATACCACTTACAGATGCAATGATATTCTTAACAATCTGCTTTTTGACGATAGAAGATAAACCCCATAAAATTAAAATTACCGGCCATATCTCTGTAGTTACAGAAAAATATGATATGATATCAAAGTTATGAAGTAAGAACAAAGTACCTATTGAAATCAGAAAAAAGCTATAAAATAAACGTGCTGGTTTCATATTATTTACCTTGTTTTAATGTATTATTTCCAAGTAATAACGTTAATCCAATAACGATCAAAATAATTGGCCAAAATTTCCCAAAATCAAAATCTGGCAAAAAATTATTAGCAAGAAAAAGAAAGCCTAAGATTATCAATAAACTACCGCCAATCATTCCAGATTTGACTTCGCCTTGAATTTTAATTGTCTGCTTGGCAGTTTGCTCTACTTCTTCAACAAAATCTTTAAAACGTGGTATGGTTTCTTCATCTGTTTCTTGGATGAGCCCTATTGGTTTCATTGGCATTGCAATCCATAAAGCTATATATCCAAAGACGGCAATTGGAGGTTCAAAAAGAAAAAGAATAAACACAATACGAATAAATAAAGGATCTACTTGTAAATATTCTCCTAAACCACTACAGACACCTGCTATAACTTTACCTTCATTGCTTCTATAAGCTCTTTTTTTCATGGTAAAATATCCTATTTAGTTCTTAGCTTAAAAAACACAAGAGATTTGTATGATAAAAGCATGAATTATTACAATTGCTTAAATTGAATGAAAAATTATAGGAAAACTTGTGATACTAGACAGATCTATTCCCCCCATATCTAAAGAAATACCAGTTTTTAATATTCCTCCATCACAAAAGCATATTCTAAGTAATGGTTTAAAAGTATTGATTGTACAGGATAATTCGCAACCTTTGGTAAACATTGGCATATCTATTCCAATGGGAGCTGCCCATGAACATATACCTGGCCTAGGAAGATGTGTTGCTAAACTTATGGTAATGGGTAATAGTAAAAAAAATGCAGAACAAATTGCCCAACAATCAGATATAATCGGAGCCAGTTTTGGGGTATCATGTAATTGGGATTCAACAGATATGAATGCCCTTGTTTTGGCTACATATACCAAAGATATGATACAACTGATGTCTGAATGCTTGTTATATTCAACATTCCCAGACGATGAAATCAAAAGACGCAAACAATTGATACTAGCAGATTTAGAGTATCTTTCTACAGACCCAGAATACTTGGTTTCTAGAGCCTGCAATGGCACTTTATATGAAAAACATACTTATGGCCATTCCAGAAATGGAAGTGCATCTTCAATTAACTCTATTCAAACTGAAGATTGCAAACTTTGGCATTCATCATTAATACAAACTTCTGGTGCATTTTTTATCATTTCTGGAAATTGTGACATTGAATCTATTCTCAATATGTTAGAAGAGTTTTTTGGCACATGGAAACCAAAAAATAAGTCAATTCTTATTGAAAAGCCAGGGTTTAACATTGGCAAACAATTGGTATTTGCAGAAAAAAAAGGCGCTGTACAGACTTCACTTCAGATTGCAATGCCATCTATCAGTTTATATCATCCTGATTATACTCTATTTCAAATATGTTCTACCATTTTTGGAGGCTATTTTGCCTCTAGATTAAATGTACTGTTAAGAGAAAAACATGGCTATACTTATGGTGCATATTCATATCAAGATACAAGGAAAGCTTGCTCTTCTTATATAATTCAAACCAATATTGGTAATGAAGTTAGCAGACATTCAGTAGAAGAAATTTTACGAGAATTACAAAGAATGAGCAATGAACCTATTCTAGAAGAAGAATGTACTATTGCAACTCAATATTTGCTTGGATCTATGGTACAAGGGATGGAAACTGCTCAACAATTATCAGGGAGAGCAAAAACAATAGAAAGCTATAATCTTCCCGCAGATTATTTTACCCAAAAATTTGCAGCTTTATCTAAAGCAAGCGCACAGGATCTATTAGCAATACAAAAACAGTTCTTTGCTCCAGAAACTCTTATTATAGCAGCTTCGGGTGATATAGATATATTAACAGAACAACTATCAGTGTTTGGCAACCCACATGTATTTACAGAAAGTGATGTATAAATTTACTTTTTAAATAATTGTGGAAAAAAGTCTTCTATCTGTGCAGAAAGCACTCCAATTATAACGATAGCCCCAATCATATACTTTTCAGTTGATACATATTCTGCAGAAAAAATAACAGCCAATAAAGTAGCTAAAACAGGCTCTGTAGAAAACATAAGCGCAGCCTTTACAGGAGAGGTTTCATGCTGATAACGGGTTTGTATATATGTTGCTACAACTGATGCAAGAATAGCTGTATACAAAAAGGCGATGATAAAACTATTTGATTGAAAAGCTGAAACAATAGCATGTGGAATTTGATATGGCTTCACTTCAAACAGTAATGAAGCTGCTAAAGATATGATTCCTGTCACCCCAAATTGAACTAAAGTTAATCTTGCAGATGCTGATTGAATATCTTTAGCATCACGCATAAATTTATCAGTAAATGTTATATATAATCCCCAAATAGCAGCACAAAAAAGCGTAGCAATATCCCCTACATTAAATGAAGTACCAATACTATCCACTTGTGTAAAAAACCAAAGCCCTATTAATACAATACCTACACCCAAAACCTGAATTCTTGTAATATTTTTTCTTTCAATTAGATATGCTGCAATAGGTGTAAAAACAACCATAGACCCCGTAATAAATGAAGAGTGGGCAACACTTGTATATTGTAAACCCCAAGTTTGACTCATAAATCCCAGTGCAAAAAAGAAAGCTAAAATACTGCCCTGTATCCATTGTTGTTGAGTGATATTTCTAAGCTGCTTATACCATATAACCAAACCTATACATGTAGCTGCAAAAAAACGTAAAGAAGTATATAAAAATGGAGGTACATCACTTAAAGCATTCTTTATAATAATAAAAGTACCACTCCAAATAATTGTGATTAAAAGCATAAATAAGTCAGCTTTTTGCTTTCTATTAATAGACATCAATTCATTCCAATAAATAGTATTCACAAAGATACTTTGTTGAGATCATTCACCCTAATACCTTACGAAATATGGAAATTCAGTACTTTTGTCTTGTTATTATTCTCACATGATGAATTAATCTGGAAAGAAATACATGCTTGATTTAAAATTTATACGCGAAAATGCCCAAGCTGTAAAGCAAAATATTATTAATAAAAATGAATCTGCTGATATCGATACTTTCATAGAGCTTGATGAACAACGCAGAGCAATCATACAACAAGTTGAATCATTAAAAAGCACCAGAAATACTGTATCAGAGCAAATAGCAGTATTAAAAAAATCCAAGCAGAATGCGGATCAGTTTATAGAAGAAATGCGCATTGTTTCAGAGCATATAAAGTCATTTGATGATTCACTTCGTACTATAGAATCTCAGATGGAAGATATTCAATTACGAATTACAAATATGGTAGATAGCTCTGTACCTATTGGTAAATGTGCAGCAGATAATATCGAAATCCGCAGATTTGGAGAAACAATAGACTGTGGATTTAGAAAAAATCATGTAGAAATTTCTAAACTATTGAATATTCTAGATTTTGAAAGAGGTGCAAAAGTAAGTGGCAGCGGATTTGGTTTCTATGTAGGTAAAGGAGCTAGTTTAGAGAGAGCCCTTATTAATTTTATGATAGATTTTCATCTAGAAAAACATGGTTATACAGAAATGATGCCTCCATTTCTTGCTAATTTCGCTTCTATGCGCGGCACAGGGCAATTACCCAAGATGGAAGAAGATATGTATCATATGCCTTTAGATGGATTATATGCTATTCCAACTGCAGAAGTTCCTTTAACCAATTTTCATCGTGATGAAGTATTATCTAATGATAGTCTTCCAATTAAATATTGTGGATATTCAGCCTGTTTCAGAAGAGAAGCTGGAAGCTATGGCAAGGATACAAAAGGTTTTTTAAGAGTTCATCAATTCAATAAAGTAGAATTAGTAAAATTTGTAAAACCTGAACATTCTTATAATGAATTAGAATTATTAGTTACAGATGTAGAGGATATTCTAAAAGCACTCTTAATTCCTTATCGAGTATTACTTTTATGTAGTGGAGATACAAGTTTTTCAAGTGCAAAAACCTATGATCTAGAAGCATGGTCACCCTGCGAAAATAAATGGCTAGAAGTATCCAGCTGTTCTAATTTCGAATCATATCAAGCAAGAAGAGCGAATATTCGCTATAGAAACTCTGCTGGAAAACCAGAGTTTTTACATACTCTAAATGGAAGTGGTTTAGCAACATCTAGATTGATGGTAGCAATTTTAGAACATTATCAAACAGAAGATGGACATATAACGATACCAGAAGTGTTAAAGCCATATTGTAGATTTGATACTATTTAAATAAAAAAACCGGTATTCACCGGTTTTTTTTTAAGCATTTTGTCCTAAAAACTTTAAATGTCTATAATGAGACACAAAAGCATCAAATATTGAAGGGAATTCAATATACTGAACATTGAATTCTTGACATGTTTTCTTTACAATCCTACTTATCGCTGGATAATGAACATGGGATATTTTAGGAAATAAATGATGTTCTATTTGATAATTTAAGCCACCTACAAACCATGATAAAATTGGGTTTTTTGTTGAAAAGTTTGCAGTTGTTTTTAACTGATGAATCATCCATTCATCTTCTAAAGAATTATGTTCATTTATAATTGGGAACTCTGTTTCATCTACTGTATGAGCCATTTGAAACACTATAGCTAATATTAAACCAGTTGCAACGGTATAAAGTAAAAAACCGATAAGCCAATTAAAAAATCCAAATTGAATTATTGGTAAAACAATAAATAATACCGCATGAATCAATTTAAATCCCCAAAAAGAAATATGTGTCTTAGCTTTAAAAGGCGGCATTGTATAATCACCAATTTTCCTTGTAAAGTATTTTACATAATCTGTATAAAAAATCCAGAATAAAAAGAATATCGAATATGCTGCAAGAAAATACAGATGCTGAAACTTATGAAAAAAATGATATTCTTGAGTTGGACTTAATCGGAGGAATGGCTTTACATCAATATCGTCATCAATCTCATCAACATTGGTAAATGTATGATGAATAACATTGTGTTTAGTATTCCAGAAATGCACATTTGAACCTAAAAAATTCATTGACATTCCAGCTATGGAATTTATGAATGAAGATTTACTAAATGAACCGTGTGATCCATCATGCATTATATTAAAACCAACAAAGGATGTTAAAAAACCCAAAACAATACATTCTAATAATGCTATCAATAAAGAAGGTGTAAACATTATCAAATGAATATATACAGCGATAAATGTGACGATAAGGATTATCGCTTTAAAATATAGCTTTGTATTACCTGTTGGAGATATTTGGTTTTCTTTAAAATACTGAGTGATTCTATTTCTTAATTCTATATTAAAAGTTGATTGGATCTTATTAAATTTTGGTGTTGTCATATTTCTCTTATAATGGTTACTTATGTAATGTACTGCACAAAAATAGCGTTTTACTTCTATTGAATATCATATACATCATAAGAAATGCTTCATTTTTCTCTTAAATATTAATGAAAATCATACATATACATGATATAACTGATGAAAGGATAAGTAATTATCTTTCATTAAAAGAATCCCAAAACCATCATACTCAAGAACAAATATTTTTGTGTGATGGCGATAAAGTAACTTTAGTTGTATTAGAAAGTCAAGTACAAATTCAATCTGTTTTTGCAGTCGAAGACTTTATCAATCAGCACAAAACTTTACTTGAAGCAAAAGTTCCAGAAGGACAAGTTTTTACTGCTTCTAAAAAATTAATGGAATCAATAGTAGGTTTTAGACTTCATTCTGGTGTTATGGCAATTGCTACTCAACCCAGTCATGAACACTTCACTTCTCTAAAACCTCCTTATATAGTAATGAACAATATTACCAATTCTGATAATGTTGGTGGTATCATCAGAAATGCCATCGGTTGCGGTTTTACCTCTATTCTTGCAGATAATGCAACAAGCTCTCCATATCTAAGAAGAGCAGTTAGAGTATCTATGGGTTATATTTCTAAAGCTCATATCAGCATCCAACATAATTTACTAGATACCTTGATAACACTAAAAAATCAAGGATGCAGTATTATTTGTGCAGAGATATCTGAACGATCACATCACTTACAAGATTATACTTTCCCTAAAAACTTTGCTTTGGTTTTTGGAAGCGAAGGACAAGGCATAGAAACAGATATTTTGTCAATAGCTGATGAAATTTTAGATATTCCAATGCAGAATAATGTAAAATCACTCAATGTTTCTTCTAGTTCGGCAATTTTTATGTATGCTGCAAAACATGGAAAATAGCTATATGTGTAAGAAGATTACAAAGGTTTCCACATAAGTTTTTTAACGATGTTAATAACATGTGTAAAAAAAAGCTTTGTGGATAACTTTTTAAGTCTTATTTTTGCCAGCTCTATTAGAATTCCTTATTTCAAACAAGGATTAGACGTGGAATCATCCGCTAAAATCACGAAGTCTGTCCGCGAACAAGATGTTATAGCAAAATGGCATATTGTTGATGCAGATGGCAAAACATTGGGTCGATTAGCTTCCCAAGTTGCATTTCTTATCAGAGGCAAGCATAAGCCTGACTTTACACCGCATGTAGATTGTGGTGATTTTGTTATTGTAATCAATGCTGCCAAGATTAAAGTTAAAGGCAAAAGAGAAGAACAAAAAGAATATTTCCATTATACTGGATATCCAGGTGGCGATCGCTATCGTTCTTTCAAGGATCTTGTTAAAAGCAAGCCTGAAGAAATTATTGAGTTAGCGGTTAGAGGTATGCTTCCAAAGAATACTTTAGGCCGCAAGATGGGTAAAAAACTTAAAGTATATGCAGGTGCAGATCATCCGCATGCGGCACAAGAGCCAAAAGAATTTATACTCAACTATAGTGCTGAATAAAAACTGGAGTAAACTATGAATAATATCACAGCTACCGGACGTCGTAAGACAGCAGTTGCACAGGTAAGAATGTTACCTGGCACCGGTAAAGTATTGGTTAATAAATCTCCAATTGAAGAGTATTTTCCGGTTGAATTTAATCGCCGTGAAGCACTTCGCCCACTTGAGACTGTAAGTTTGGATGGTAAATTTGACTTACATATTAAGGCCACAGGTGGTGGTAAAAGTGGTCAAGCTGGCGCTATTCGTTTGGGTGTTGCACGTGCGCTTATTGATTTTGATGGCGAGCTTCGCCCTCAGCTTCATACTGCAGGATTTCTTACTCGCGATCCTAGAATGGTAGAGCGTAAGAAATATGGGCAGAAAAAAGCTCGTAAGCGTTTCCAGTTCTCAAAGCGTTAATCAGACAATTATATTGGCACTTACCTCATCTTCTTTTTGTAGATGAGGTTTTTGCTTGTTAAGTGAAGATACATAATACTTTCTTTTTGAATTATAATGTATCGTTTAAAAGATAGCTAAAGCTATCACCCTAATAATCATGCAATGTGATTATATCATTTGTGGCTTTGATAAAAAGTTTGTGATATAAGATGATCATTGCAGTAGTAAACAACTAATTAATGGAGTTTGCCCAATGGCAACAGAATCAACAGTAGAAGCCCTTCTAGAATCAGGTGCCCATTTTGGCCACCTTACCCGTCGTTGGAATCCTAAAATGCGCAAGTTCATTTATACAGAGCGCAATGGAATTCACATTATTGATTTACGTAAAACAAAAGTTCTATTAGATATTGCTCGTGAAACAGCTTTTGAAGCTGCAAGCATGGGTAAAGTAGTACTATTTGTAGGCACAAAAAACCAAGCAAAAGAAGCTATACAAAATGCTGCAAAGCGTTGTGGTGCATATTATGTTTCAGAGCGTTGGTTAGGTGGGATGCTTACTAATTTTTCAACTATCCGCAAAAGTATCAAAAGGCTTGTAGCTATTGATAAAATGGAAGCTGATGGAACATTTGAAAAATTTACAAAAAAAGAACGTTTGATGTTAAATCGTGAGCGTGAACGTTTACGTAAAGTGTTTGGTGGTATTGAAGAAATGACACGTATACCAGGCATCATTTTCTTGGTAGATGTTAAAAAAGAACATATTGCAATTCAAGAAGCTGATAAATTAGGTATTTCCGTTATTGGCGTTGTAGATACAAATTGCGATCCTGATACAGTACACTATCCAATTCCAGCAAATGATGATTCAATTAGGACAATTGAATTAATTTCTGAAACTTTAGCTGATGCTGTTTTAGAAGGCCGTGAAATCGCTAAGCAAAAAGCCGCTGAATCAGGAGTTTCATCTGAAAGATCAGCAAAAGAAAATGAAATGGAAGATGATGGCAAAGGCAATCGCAGAATGCGTCAACGCCGAAATAATGCACCAGCCCCTGGTGGCCAAAAACCTTCTTTTGTACAAGCTCCAGCAGCAAAAACTCAAGAAGCACCAGTAGCTGAAGCACCAGCAGAACAAGCTCCAGCAACTGAAGCTTAATTAAATGAATGCACAACTTTATTAAACCATATATTTTCAGGAAATAAAGAACAATGTCAGTAACACCACTCATGGTAAAAGACTTGCGCGATAAAACAGGCGCTGGTATGGCTGATTGCAAAAAAGCTTTAGATGAAGCAAATGGCGATATGCAAGAAGCAATTGAAATTCTACGTAAGCGTGGAGCAGCATCTGCAGCAAAAAGAGCAGATAGATCCGCAAATGAGGGAATTGTAATTGCTAGAACATCTCCAGATGGTAAAACAAGTGTTATTGTTGAAATCAACTGTGAAACAGACTTTGTTGCACGTAATGAAGAGTTTGTAAAATATGCTGATGCAATTGCTAATGCTTTATTACAATCAAATCCTTCCGATGAAGCTGCTTTAATGGCAACTGAAGTTGACGGTAAAACATTATTAGATTTACATAATGAAATCTTAGCGAAATTTAGTGAGAAAATTGGTGTTAAACGCTATGAAGTATTGCCTGCATCTGGATATATAGCAGATTATATTCATGCTGGTAATCGTTTAGGCGTTCTACTTCAAACCAATCTTACAAATACTAATGATGAAGTAAAAGCTATGCTAAGAGAAATAGCGATGCAAATAGCAGCTATGAATCCTAGCTATGTAAAAAGAGAAGATGTTCAAACAGATGCTTTAATGAAAGAAGTTGAGATTTATCGTGAAAAAGCTATTCAAGAAGGTAAAAAACCTGAAATAGCAGAAAAGGTTGCTCAAGGACAATTAGTTAAATTCTTCCAAGAGCAATGCTTATTAGAGCAATCATTTGTAAAAGATAGTAAAAAATCAGTGGCAGATATCGTATCTGAAATTGGTAAATTAACTGGCGAAGCTGCTCAAATTATTGGCTTCCGTCGTTATTATCTTGGTGAATCTAATAGTTAATATGAAATGAAAGTACACAGCGGCATGAATTTATTTGTAAATTTATGCCGCTTTTTTTATGTCTAATATACAGGACAACCAATGCAAAAACCTCTATACAAAAGAATATTACTGAAATTAAGCGGTGAATCCTTAATGGGCGATCAGCAATTTGGATTAAATGCCTCAGTACTAAAACGCTTTGCAGAAGATGTATCAGAAATTTACAAGCTAGGCGTAGAAATAGGAATTGTTATTGGTGGAGGAAATTTTTTCAGAGGCATTCAAGCAAAAGAACAGGGAATTGATAAAGTATCTGGAGACTATATGGGAATGCTTGCCACAGTTATAAATGGAATTGCATTTCAAAATGCATTAGAAATGTGTGGCGTTCCAACAAGACTTCAAACAGCAATTCATATGCAACAAATTGCAGAACCCTATATTAGAAGAAGAGCTATTAGGCATTTTGAAAAGAAAAGGGTTGTCCTATTTGGGGCTGGAACCGGTAATCCATATTTTACAACAGATACCGCAGCCGCATTAAGAGCAATTGAAATTGAAGCTGATGTCATTATAAAAGGTACAAGAGTCGATGGCATCTATGATTCAGATCCAGAGTTAAATCCGGATGCTAAAAGATATAATGAAATTTCATATCAAGATGTTTTAGTACATGGTTTAAAAGTTATGGATGCTACTGCCATTGCTTTATGCCAAGATAATTCCTTACCCATCATGGTTTTTAACATGAATGAACCAGGAAATTTAAAAAGATTGATATGCGGTGAAAACGTAGCAACAATCGTTAAGTAATTTATTTTCATACATTGTGGATTATATATTATGCCAGTTCAAGATATTATAAAAGATGCAGGTTCAGCTATGGTTAAAGCTATTGAACATGCTGGACAACACATTTCTAAAGTAAGAACCGGCCGTGCATCGGTTACATTGCTTGATAATGTTAAAGTTGACTACTACGGTTCACCTACAGCTTTAAGCCAAGTAGGAAGCCTTTCTGTTCCTGATGCCCGTACTATTTTAATTCAACCATGGGATAAAGGTACTTTATCTGCAATCGAAAAAGGGATTTTAATAGCAGGATTAGGACTAAATCCTTCAAATGATGGATCCGTTATTCGCGTTCCTATACCACCACTTACAGAAGAAAGAAGAAAAGAGTTCGTAAAATTATGCAAGAAATTTGCTGAAGATGGAAGAGTTGCAATTCGAAATATAAGACGTGACCACATGGAAGCATTAAAAATTGCAGAAAAAAAAGAACATTTTTCTGAAGATGATAGAAAACGTGGTGAAGATGAAATTCAAAAACTTACAGATAAATACATCAAAGAAATTGATGCTATTATGGTAAAGAAAGAAAAAGAAATTCTTGAAGACTAAATTCACTATCTATCAATCATATTAGATATTATGGAAAATGCATCTATTCCTATTCCACAGCCTTTAAATCCAGATTTAATAAAAGATCAGTTTCAATCATTTTATGAATTAGTTACTATTCTTCGTGCTGAATGTCCTTGGGATAAAAAACAAACCCATGAGTCAATCTCTCATCTATTTATCGAAGAAGCCTATGAAATGATTGATGCAATCAAGCAGGGTGATGATGATGAATTTTCTAAAGAACTTGGCGATCTATTCTTGCATATCATGATGCATGCCATTATAGCAGAACAAAGAGGTGCTTTTTCTATAATGGATGTACTAAAAAAAGTACAAACAAAACTTATTCATCGCCATCCACATGTTTTTGGTAATACAATTGCCAATGATGAATCTGAAGTTAGAAAAAATTGGGAAGAACTTAAAATGCAAGAAGGAAGAGATTCCGCATTAGAAGGCGTTCCTAAACATTTACCTGCTTTATTAAGAGCACAAAGAATGCAAGAAAAAGCAGCCAATGTAGGTTTTGACTGGGATAATAGAAATGATGTCTGGAATAAAGTAGATGAAGAGATTCTTGAGCTTAAAAATGAAATCTTACAAGGTAATACACTTCTTATGAAGAATGAAATTGGAGATATTATCTTTTCTCTGATTAATGCCGCAAGATTTGAGCACATCATTGCTGAAGATGCATTGCAAGCTACTAATGATAAGTTTCAAAGACGATTTACAGCCATAGAACAAATTGCTAAACAACAAGGTAAATCCCTAAAAGAAATGTCTTTAGCTGATATGGATGATTTATGGAATCTAGTAAAGTCTAAAGAATAATATTTAAAATACCCATGTTAAAGCCCCATGTTACTATATAACTTGGGGCTTTTTTTATCGCATATCTACAACTTCCATTCCAACTGGTGGAGTATACGTAAACAAATCTGTTTGCAATTTTGAATTAATAGTAAGTTTCTTAATATCCCAAACCATATCTTGATTCCCATCATCAGCAGAAATTCTCTCTATAATAGTACTTCCTTTCTTAAGAAATACTCTCAGTTTTTTTATTCCCATAGCAGCGCTTTGTCCTTTAGGATGTAATTCTAAAGCCAGCAAATTGCTTTTCCCGACACTATATTCTTTTATAGAAATAGGTTGATAACTGTATAAAAAAGTAAAAAGAATAATATCAATAGAAGTTGTAGGTTTACTTTTTAGACTAGATATTGAAACCATTTTACGATTTGGTATGATATTCCAAATTGTATGATTATCACAAATAATTTTTCTATCAGTTAATGTCAAAACATATTTTCCAGACTTTTCTGCCTGCAAAGATCCCACCATACCAGAAACAGGCTCTACACTTTGAAATTCAAGCTCTACTGTTTTCATAGATGAATACTTTGCTCTTAATGATGCAAACACACTTTCTACAGTATATGTTTCTGAAAAAGCATCTGCAGGCATAATGCAAGAAACTATTGAATACAGAATAATAGTATAGATATGTACTAGTAATTTCTTCATTTATTTTTCTTGAGTTGGTTCAGGCTTTTCCATAATCAATAGCTGTCTTAAGTCTTGCAATTTTCTTAATTCCTTTACAGGCAATGTTTCTAATGGATTATTAGTTAAATCTAATGTATTCAGCCTTGTAATAGATCCAATACCAGCAGGAATGGTGATTAACTTATTATTTTTTAAAGTAAATCTGCTTAATCCCCTAAGATGATTTATGCTATTAGGTAATTTGGTTAACTTATTATTACCTATATCAAATGATCTAAATTGGCAAGTACT
>JALRHN010000150.1 GCA_023259575.1 Candidatus Kapaibacterium sp.
CATAAGAAAGATTAGTAGAAGCCAATGCTAAAGCAGCTCTAATACCAATTTGACCTAACATTCCATCAGTTCTATCAAATACCTTTAAGATAGCTTGTCTGATAAATTGTCCTTGATTATATGATCTTTGATGATCTCCCGTTGCGAATGCTTTTCTAGACCTTAAAACCCTTAATGTAGAAGCTGAATTGTCATCATAACCTAATAGTTCAATAATTCCCATAGCTTGAGAAAAACCAAATTCTATGTAATAATCAATAGATGAAATCCCAGCAATTTTTTTGACTTCTTTTATATAACGTTCCTGGCCATAAATAGATCGAACATTTGCTATGATATTTCCACCTGTTGTATCTCCTTTTCTAATCATTGCAAATGTACCTCGAGGAATAGATATAATTTCTATCTGGCCTGAGTCTAGAAAAAATCTGACAATATGATTTGCATCAGCCCTTGCTGACTTTTGTCCAAGTCGAGAATCTATTCCGGTAATAAGAACATTTACAACTCTTCCAGAAGGCATTGGAAATTGAGTTTTATGAAGCAAAACAGATGAATCTAAAACTTGATTTTGCTGAGAAGTATCAATACTTTTTGGAATTGTATCTAATACTTTCGTGACTATAGAATCAACTGTTTGAATATCTTTGCTTGTATCAATCGTGGCTGGAATGCTGTCGTTTTGTACTATTGGAGTTTTTTGATCTACTTTTTCTGTACATTGAAATAATAATATACTTAAGCAAGCTATAATCAAGCTTCTAATCATACTTCCCATTTCTTAACCCTGGAATATACTATTGTCGATAAATTTATTCTTTTATAAAACGTAATGTCAACCTAAATTCAATCAAATACTTATAAAATAAGTATGAAAATTTCCTAAACTACATTGCAGAATAATCAATATTTATATCAAGAAATAATAATAAGCTGTTGTAAAATAATGAAAAATGATAATATTATGATTAAGTAAATATATTAAAGATGAAAACTGAATCACTAGATTCTTTATCAAACCAGTAAATTGTTATCATATTCAAATCTCACTACTATAACATGAATCTCACAGTATCTCAATTATTACAATGTGCCGAACAGTTTGGTACTCCTTTATATGTTTATAATGCTGATAATATATCATATCAGTATAATATACTCCAACATGCATTTTCCTCACATCCAACACGATTTTTTTATGCATGTAAAGCATTAACGAATATTTCTATTTTGAAATATGTCTATCAATTAGGTGCTTCATTAGACTGCGTTAGTATCAATGAAGTTAAGCTAGGATTATATGCTGGATATGATCCTAAGCGTATTTTATTTACCCCAAATTGTGTTGAGTTTTCAGAAATTCAAGAAGCTAAAGAATTGGGTGTTTTGATTAATATTGATTCAATTTCTGTATTAGAAGTATTCGGTAATACTTATGGTGATTCTTATCCAGTATGCATAAGGATAAATCCTCATATAGAAGCCGGTGGTAATTATAAAATATCTACAGGGCACATAGATAGCAAATTCGGCATATCTATTCATCAAGTTAGGCATATCGAAAGAATTGTCAAGACAACAGGTTTGCATGTACATGGTCTTCATATGCATACAGGTAGTGAAATTAAAGATATTGATGTGTTCCTTCAGGCACTCGATGTATTGTTTGATATGGCCACTAGATTTCCTGCTTTGGACTTTTTAGATCTTGGAAGCGGATTTAAAGTACCATATAAAGCAGGTGATACCGGAACTGATATTCATAAATTAGGTGAAAAAGTTGGCTTAGCTTTTAAAGCTTTTGAAGTAGAGTATGGACGTCCTTTAGAAGCTTGGTTCGAACCCGGTAAATTTCTGGTAAGTGATGCTGGATATTTATTAGTAAACACAAATATCATAAAACAAACTACTGCTACTGTTTTTGCTGGAGTAAATTCAGGTTTTAATCATTTAATAAGACCCATGTTTTATGATGCTTATCATGAGATCCTTAATATCTCACATCCAGATGGGCCAGAGCGAATATATACTGTTGTGGGAAATATTTGCGAAACTGACACTTTTGCTTGGGATAGAGTAATACCCGAGATAAAAGAAGGTGATATACTTTGCTTTAAGAATGCTGGAGCCTATGGTTTTGAAATGAGTAGTAATTTTAATTCTCGGTTAAAACCTGCAGAAGTTCTTGTACAACATGGTGTGCCTAAACTTATACGAAAAAGACAAACATTTGAAGATCTTTTGCATAATCAAGTTGAATAGAGAACACTGACTTTTACCTATTATAAAGAGCTTAATATGAGATTAAGAACAGTTATGTATATGTTTATTTGTACTATGATTAGTATTATTAACTGTTATAGCCAAGTATCGGCTAAGCCGAACTTAGGTGATATGCAAAAAGCTGATAGTACTTGGTATAAAATTGTGTTGAAAGATGGTACTTCGCTCACAGCGAATATTCTGTCGCAAGATCAAAAAACAATGATTATTGCTACACAATCACTTCCCAGGCTTGAATTAGCACAAGATCAAATAGTATCAGTAAAAAAAATACAAGCTGTGAATATTAAAAGTGGGGAATACAGGTTTCCTAATCCAAATGAAACCCGATATTTATTTGCACCTTCAGCAATAAACCTGAAAAAAGGAGAAGGATATTATCAAAATACATATCTATTCCTTCATTCTTTTAACTATGGAATTACAGATAATTTTTCAATAGGTGGGGGTTTCGAATTTTTAAGCACAATTGGTGTAATTGGGGATTCTTATTTTAATCCAATTTGCTTTATTACTCCAAAATTGGGTTTTCAGGTACAAGAAAAATTATATCTTGGTGTTGGTATGTTGATAGGAAATGTTCCCGGAATTACACCATTAATAATGAGCTATGTTCTTGGTACTTATGGAGATACCGAAGATAATCTGACATTAGGAATTGGTATGAGCTCTGCTGAACTTAATCTTCCTAAATCTCCTGTATATGCTTTAAGTGGCATGACAAGGATATCAAAAAGAATGTCTTTAATAACTGAAAATTGGATTTTACCCTTTGATATTTATAAGCCAATCTTTTCATATGGAATTAGATTTTCAGGAGAACAAATGTCTGCAGATTTTGCTTTAATTAATAATGCAGATTTTGCTGAAATATTCTATTTAGGTATTCCATATGTAGACTTTGTAGTTAAATTTTAGGATTATTTAGGCCTATAGCCAGTAGTTTCAGAATATGTTCCTACAGTTTGCCACAACGGCTTTCCTGCTTGACTTCTTAAACCTAGCATATCAAAACTTGCATACTTTCTATCACCATTCTCATCCAATATTGTCCAACCAGTTGCACCATAATATAATTCTGCTTGTTTCACGATGGATTGTCTTAAGAATTCTTTACTTATATCTTTAGAATCAGAACCCATAATTGATAAAGCTGTAATCATAATTGCATCATATACACCTAAAGCATAGGCATCTGGGGTATTTCCAGTTCTATTTTGTATTGCCAAGATTATTGGATCTGCTTTTGTAAAAGCTTCTCCAATCCCAAATGCTGGACAAGGATATCCAACTTTTTCAAAGAAATTAGGTTGAGATAATAATACTTGTGACCCAACTGTTCCATCTCCACCATACCAACGTATCGATGATAGTACTGTGTCATTACTCGTAATGTAAGAAGCTATGTCCACAACTTCATCAAATCCTGGATTATAGATTGCAACAGCATTAATTCCGTATTGTTTAACTGCATTTATGCATGTTTCTTTTAAAGTTGAAAGTACTTTTGAATAATCAGTAATTCCTGGTTCATATGATATATCACTTAAAACAATTCCTCCATTTTTGGCAAATGCAGCTGATGCTGAAACACTAAGACCTTTATTGCCAATATCATTTCTCCAAAATGGAATCATTACTGACTTTGCTTCATATTTCATCATAGAAGCAATTGCAGGGCCTTCTTTAGTGTCATTAGGACAAATCCTTAAAATATAATCATTTGGAATTGCTAGGGATCCTGCGGTGCTAGAAGGACTGATTAATAATATTCGGGCACTATCTGCATAAGATTTTAATGCAGTTAATTCTGCACTTGATTGAGGTCCGATAAGAATTTGAATCTTCTTGCTATTAGCTTCTTTTAGTGATTCTAGGGCTAGATTAGGAAGTAATTTAGTATCAAAATTAGTAAATGAAAATCGAATTGATAATCCTCTTTCAGCTGCAATTGCATTTGCTTGATTAATTGCAATATCTGCTGCAGCAATGGCATCTTTACCTAATGTATTCCAATTACCGGTAATCGAGAATAATCCTCCAATCACAATTACTGTATCTGAATTATCATTATTATGTATCTCATTATGATTTTCTTTGCATGATGAGAAAAAAATACCAAAAAGAATGAAAAGAGTGATAAATGTATGTTTCATATTTATAGTAAATCTGTGTTAAATAGGATATATGGAATAGTTAGACTGATAAATATAGCATTATTACCGATGCTAAAGACATTATAATTAATGCTATAAATCCTGCAATATTGGTATAAAGTGTATTTGTAAACTCACCCATAATACTTTTGTTGTTTGATATGTGTAATATTATAGCAATTAATACAGGTGCAGTACATCCATATAAAATTGCCGTATAAATTAGGGCTTGTATCGGACTAATTCCTAAATAATGCAATGATAAACCTAAAATTAAGCACATAATAATGATTGTATAAAATGCCTTAGCTTCATGAAATTTTTTATCTAAACCTTGTTCCCAATCAAATATTTCAGATATCATATAGGATAAAGAGCCGCTTAAAACGGGAATAGCTATTAATCCTGTACCAATGATACCAATTGAAAACAATAAATATGCGGCATCACCAGCAAGGGGTCTAAGAGCCATAGCAGCTTGTTCAACGGTTTGAATATCATGTATATTGCCATTAAATAAAACTGTTCCAGTTGTTAAAATGATAAAATACATGATAAGACCAGAAAATCCCATTCCAAAATCAACATCACCATTTATCTCAGAAATTGTCTTTTTATTGATTACTATTTCTTTTTTTTGTCGTCTTTCCTCAACTTCCATAGAAGCTTGCCAGAAAAATAAATAGGGAGAAATGGTTGTTCCA
>JALRHN010000151.1 GCA_023259575.1 Candidatus Kapaibacterium sp.
ATAATTTAGTGTCAATTTGATACTTGTTCCATGAGAAGCACTTTTGTAAGTTGCATGTATGAGAAGTAAAACACTTATCGCCAGCTCAAATCTACTCCAACACGGAACTATAAGAGGTAATTCATTTGAATCATACCTTGCATTGAGACGTGCACTTATAGCATTTCTAATTCATATATCAGAACATCAGCATATTACTTTTAAAACAATTTAAAAAGCTCTGATATTATTCCAACTGTAGATTATTAATCAATAATCGTACCGAATTCAAACCTGCAGAATAAAATTTAAATTATTTTAAGAGTGTTTATTGTCAAGACAATAAATCACTTTGATACCTTACACATTTAAGACAATACTTATGAATATAAATAAAGAATATTATTCACCTAAATATGTAGTAGAACCAGAATCCGTTCTACATGAATTGGGGAATTATATGTTGGCTGATGGTTTTGAAATTGTATATGATGTATCTAAAAGTCATGGAGTATATTTACACGATGCTAAAACTGGCAAAGACTATTTAGATTTCTTTACATGTTTTGCATCAAATCCTATCGGTTTAAATCATCCAAAGATGACAGATCCTGCTTTTATTGAATATTTAGGAAAAATATCAGTAAATAAACCTTCTAATTCTGACTTGTATTCTGAAGCTATGGCAACTTTTGTTAAAACATTCTTTACCATAGCAGTTCCTGACTATTTTATCCATAGTTTTTATATTGAAGGTGGTGCACTTGCAATTGAAAATGCATTAAAGGTAGCATTTGATTGGAAAGTAAAGAAGAACTTTAAGAAAGGCTATACAATAGAGAAGGGGCATAAGATATTACATTTTACTCAAGCATTTCATGGTAGATCTGGTTATACAATGTCTTTAACAAATACAGATCCAAATAAGACAGCATTATATCCAAAATTTGATTGGCCTAGGGTGTCTAATCCTTTTATAGTATTTCCAATTGAGAACAATTTGCAAGATCTGATAGAAAGAGAAAATCAATCTATAAGAGAGATAAAGCAGGCATTTATCAATAATCCTGATGATATTGCTGCAATTATCATTGAGCCTATACAAGGAGAAGGCGGAGATAATCATTTTCGACCAGAGTTTTTGCAACGATTACGTGAAATTGCAAATGAAGAAGAGGCATTATTAATATTTGATGAAGTTCAAACAGGTGTTGGCCTTACAGGAACTATGTGGGCTCATCAGCAATTAGGAGTAAAACCAGATATTCTTGCATTTGGAAAAAAAATGCAAGTATGTGGAATTTTAGCAACTAGTAGAGTAGATGAAGTACCTGATAATGTGTTTAGAGTTTCAAGTAGAATTAATTCTACTTGGGGTGGAAGCCTAACAGATATGGTGCGTGCAACTAGATATTTAGAGTTAATTCAAGAAGATAATATCTTAGAAAATGTTAAGCAAACTGGAAATGCTTTACAAGCTAGATTGCATAAATTACAACAAGAGTTTCCATTGATTATTTCTAATTGTAGAGGTCGTGGATTATTTAGTGCTTTTGATTTTCCTGATCCAGAAACAAGAAAGAAATTCCTTCATAATTGTTTTGATAGAGGATTAATTATTCTTGCATGTGGAGAAAAATCTGTTCGGTTCAGGCCAGCTTTAACTTTGCAGATTAAAGAACTTGAAGAAGGTATGAATATAATTAGAGATTCAATTATTTCTTTATAATAAAAAAAGCCGCATCATTGATGCGGCTTTTTTATTCTTTATTTGATTAAATCATTTATCGTAATAAATAAAAATAGAAGCAATAAAAGGGCGACACCAATTTGTTGCACCATCATTTTAACTTTAATAGGAACTTCTTTCTTAGTTATACCTTCGATAATAATAAATACAAGATGACCACCATCCAAAGCAGGAATAGGCAAAATATTTATAACAGCTATAGATACTGACAAAGAAGCAACCAGCAGTAAAAAATCCGTAATACCTTTTTCTGCCTGTTTTCCAGCAATTTTAGCTATTTGAACAGGGCCTCCAATACTTTCTCTAAAAGACATTTTTCCTTGAAAAATACTTGAAATAGTTTTGAAGAATAGGCTAATATTCATATTGGTTTGATCTAGTCCAACACTTAATGCTTGGGCTAAAGTATAATCGGAGTGTTTCTTAGGTCCAGCATATAATTGCCCAGTTTGAACACCAATTCTCCATCTATTTACACTGCCATCATATTTTGGTTTAATAGTGTCTTGTTTAATAAGATTACCGTGCTTCCAGGAAATTTCTAATGGTTTTTCCTTGTTTTTAGTAATTAATGTCACAAATTCTTCTGCACTAATAAGAGGATTTCCATTTAAAGAAAGTAAAGTATCACCAGCTTTAATGCCTATGTTTTCTGCCGGCATCATTGATTCCACTGCCATTGTGACAATTCTTATACCATCTGGAGCAATTCCTAAGCCTTTTTTCTGAGTAATTGCATCTACCAAAGACTTTCCATCAGCTTTAATTGTCTTTTTTACATTTTCTGCAGTTTGAACTTCAATAAACCTATCCTCACCTAAATGTTCTAATGTCAATCCAGATGCAATATCTTCCCAGCTATTAACAGGTTTATTATTTATACTTAGAATTTTATCACCGGATCTCATTCCAGCTGAATAGCATACAGATCCAGATTGAACAAATGAAACTGTTGTAGTAGCACTTTCATTCTTTCCTTCTGAAAAAGCTATACTAGAATAAATACCAAATGATAATATAAAATTGAATAGAACTCCAGCACTAATAACTAATGCTTTTTGAAAAGGGTTTTTTGATCTAAACTCCCAAGGTTTTGGCTCTGACACTAATTGTTCATTATCAAAACTTTCGTCTACCATGCCCGAAATTTTAACATATCCACCAATAGGAAGAAGGCAAAGTCTATAATCTGTATGATCACCACCATCCCAGTTTTCTGGTAAATTTCCAAATGTAAAGCCATTGATTTTATTCCATCCGAAAAGTCTAAATCCCATACCTATAGCAAAAATCTCTGCCCTCATGCCACAAGCTTTTGCAGTTAAAAAATGCCCTAGTTCATGAATCGTAACTATTATTCCAATAACTTTTACAAATTGAACAAAAAGATTAAGTGTTTCCATGATAAAACTAAAAAATGTATAGTATGTCTACTTAATGCAGATAAAATGAAAATTTATAATAGAGTTGTTTGACGTTATGAGGGAATGTTGAGTGCAATCTTCATAGAAATAAATAAATGTCAAGAAAAATCATTATCGTAATGCTAGTGCTAAATCTATAATAGCTTCTGGTATACCTGGATGACTTGTTTGGCTATCATCTGCTGCTATATTAAGTGGAATCACATGAGGCATATGACCAGTATAATATGCAGTATAAAAACCACTGTCACATTTATTGAAAGCATCTACAACCATTCGATAAGCAACCCAACTAGCTCTTAGAATATCAGTAACAGCGGCATTGCCCCCTCTTTGAAAATAGCTCATATCCACAGTTCTAATTTCATGTCTGATATTTCTTTTTTTAAATATAGACTCTAAAGTTTCTCTTATTTGAGGTAAATCTTGTTCATATCCTTCGGCTACAATTATTCTTGTATCTCGATCTCTTTCATCAACCATTGTTGCAAGTTTTTCAAAATCTACTTCTTCTCCTGGTGTTATAACATATTCTGCGCCAGTAGCAATTCCTGCATAAAAAGCTAGATAAGCAGATGCTCTTCCCATTGATTTAATTAAATATACTCTTCGATGTGAAGATGCTGTGTCACGAATCCATTCAAGCATTTCTAGGCTTTTATCAAGAGCACTATAAAATCCGATAGAAGACCCATATTCATTACACACGTCATTATCTATTGAACCTGGGGCGCATAAAATCTTAGTTTTTATATTGTCAGATTGTAATAATCCATGTATAGCATTAGCAGCTTTGATGCTACCATTACCTCCACAAACAAATAAATAGTCTATTCTATTATCATATAGATTTCTAGCTGTAGTTTCTAATAAAGAAGAATCTGTAGCTAATTCAGGTACTCTTACAGTACCTAAAATTGTTCCGCCTGCAGAAGTAATACCAGCAACACTTAATTTATCTAGTTTTCTATAATTATTATAAATAAGCCCTTTCCATCCATCCAAAACACCAATAACAGATGTTTCGGGATGAATATTTAATGAAGATCTAACAACTGCACGAACAAATGCGTTCATACCCGAGCAATCGCCACCGCCAGTTAATACTGCAAATTTCATTGGTGAATTCCTTTGTTAAGCTAAATCTTACTAATACAACTACTTACCTAAAAATCTTGGAGAACGTTTTTCGATAAAGGCTTTCACACCTTCAGCATAATCATGAGATTCGCCTGCTAATTGTTGATATTCAGACTCCATATCTAAAATATCATCTAAACTTGCATCAAGACCTTTTTGTAATAATAATTTAACATATCCATATGTTTGAGTAGGGCCTTCTGCATATGTTTTTGCTAAAGCATGTAAACCTTCTTGAAATGCCTGTGGATGATAAACATGATTTACCATACCTATTCTTAAAGCTTCATCAGCATTAATTGGTTTATTCAGTGTAGCAAATTCAAATGCTTTAGAATAACCCATAATTTTAGGGTAAAAGTAATTTGCACCTGAATCTGGAATTAATGCTATTCCTATAAAGGCTTCTACTAATTTTGCTGAAGAACTCATGATACGAAGATCGCATGCCAATGCAAGTGATAATCCAGCTCCAGCTGCTACACCATTAATTCCGGCTATCACCGGTTTTGGTAGAGAAGTAATTGACCTTATGATAGGATTATATCTTCTTTCTAATGAATCTTTTAAAGAACGTTTGCTATTTCCTGCTGGTGCATCTTTAAGATCCTGTCCAGAACAAAATGCTTTGCCATTTCCAGTTAAAATAACACATCTAATTTCTTCATTTTCATGACAATGCATAAAAGCCTGAAGTAGTTCATGTGTTAACTCTTCATTACAGGCATTGTACACTTCAGGCCTATTCAGGGTTATAGTGTAAATTCCGGATTCAAATGAAGTTAATATTGTATTGTAATTCATATGT
>JALRHN010000152.1 GCA_023259575.1 Candidatus Kapaibacterium sp.
AGGAATAAAGATATGAATACAGTTTGGAAATATATTGATTTTGATAAAGAAATAGCCTCAAATTTGGCTGATGAACTTGAAATTCCTTTGCCTGTAGCTAACATTATGGCATCTAGAAATATTCATACTCCAGAAGATGCTCATGAATATTTTGATGTAAATATTAAAAAAATGCATAACCCTTTTCTCTTGCCTGATATTAGAACTGCAATTGATAGATTGAATCAGGCTATTGATAACAAAGAAAAGATTTTTGTCTGGGGTGATTATGATGTTGATGGTGTTACTGCCACTGCTGTAGTTGTCACATCTTTAAATCTTCTTGGTGCAAATATTGAATACAAAGTTCCCCATAGAATGGAAGACGGCTACGATATCAAAATGCATTCTGTGGACGAAGCAATCAAACGCAATGCTACTTTAATGCTTTCTGTTGACTGTGGAATTGTAGCTTTTGAAACTGCTGAATATGCAAAACAAAAGGGTCTAGATTTGATTATCACAGATCACCACCACCCTTCTGAAGATGGAAGTTTGCCATGTAGTTTAGCAGTGATCAATCCAAACAGAGATGATCCTTTTTATCCTGGGCATCTTTTTTCTGATGAATCTAATAAGGACTTCAAACGATATCCTTTTGATGCTTTAGCTGGTGTTGGTATTGCTTTTAAGGTAATGTTAGCTCTTGCACATTCTAGGAAATTTTCAATCAAAACTATGGTAGAGGAGAATATTGAATATGTTGCTCTTGGTACTGTTGCTGATGTCGCTCCTATGATTGATGAGAACAGAATCTTAGTTCATTTAGGTTGTGATAAACTTTCAAATTCAAATAAGCCAGGTGTCAAAGCCTTATTGAAAGTTGCTGGAGCTAAAGAGGTTAATACGACAACTATTGGCTTTCAGATTGGCCCAAGAATTAATGCTATTGGAAGACTTGCAGATTCTGGTACAGCTTTAGATTTATTATTGGAAAAGAATGAGGTAAGAGCTAATTTTTTGGCTACTCAACTTGACCATGCTAATAAGAAAAGACAAACTGATCAAGAAAAAGCTACAGAAGATGCTATTAATTTTGTATTGAATAATTACGATTTAGATAATACGAATATTCTTGTTGTTTGGTCTGAATCTTGGCATGCTGGTTTAATTGGATTAATTGCTGGAAAGATTGCTGAAAAATTTAACAAGCCAACTTTATGCTGCACGATAAAAGATGATGGATATGCAAAAGGTTCTTGTCGTTCAGTAAGGGATTTTAATATTCTTGATGCTCTTAAATCTGAAAAGGCTTGGGCATTATTTAAGAAACGTGCTGATGGTTCTACTGTCTGCGGAGGTCATGCTTTTGCTGCAGGATTTGAATTACATAAAGATAATTTAAAGCCACTTCAAAAAGCTCTAGATGAATATGCCAAAAATCAACCAGGAGTGTCATTTGAAGACAAGGTTATTTTAATTGATTCAAAAATGAGTTTTAGTGATGTTTCTAGTTTTACTTATGAAGAATTAACAAAACTTTCTCCATTTGGCTCTATGAATTTAAATCCAGTATTTTCAATTTCTAATCTTAAGTTAGTAAAGAAAAGTACTATGTCAAATGATAAGCATCTTAAATTAAAATTTTCAAGTAAATCATCAACTAATACAATTGATGCAAATGGGTGGCGTAAAGGTTATTTGTTTGATACATTTACTGAGGGAAATTTCTATGATGTTGCTTTTACATTGTCTGAAGATTCATTTTACGGTAGGAAAAACGTATCTCTTATCATAGAAGACATCAAACCATCTAAAACAGCTTGACTTTTTAAATAATAAAGGCAAAATAGTTTCAGATCGAAAGATTTGAAATTAAAAAATTATGTCAGTTGTAACACCCAAAGTTGATAAGAAGTCTAAAGAATATCAGACACAGTTAGAAGATGCAATTATAAGATATCAGAAAGCTCTAGAAACAAATAATCAAAGAGCAATTGATTTGTATTATAATAAGATTTGTGCTATTTATCCACCAAATTTACATATTCAAGAATGGTATAATCAATATTATTATCTATATGACTCTTATGATGATTTTTCTATTGAATATATGAAGATTTTTTGTAATGTTCTTTCTAATTGGCAGCCTAGAAATTTAAGAAAAGTTTCCAGATACGGTGGAAGTGGAGAATTTAAGAATTACTTTATTGGAGCATTGCATCATAACTATATCAATTTAGTAAAAGCAGATAACGCAGCTAAAAGAAATCCATCATGTAAATGTCCAATTTGTGATAAATTTGTTTCTCCACTTTCTACCCACTTGAGAAAATGCCATAGTGATATTTTGTGGGATCATATGAATAATTCAGGATTTGATTTAGAAACTTTAGCTCACTGTCCATTTTGTAAAAGCTTTAAAACTCCACGTACTATCGAATGCACTTGTGAAACAGTCAACGAAGATTGTGAAATTTGCAAAAAGAATGCACTTAAAGAAGCAATTAAAAAGCACTTATTATCAAAGCATTCAACTCTATTATTTCAAAAATTCAACGAAATGTATCCAGGATATCAAACAGTATCCCCTAGATTAATGAGTGTTTATAACCAAGATGATAATGAGGGAGATGAAAATTGTACGTATGATCGAATTGAGGACTCAAATAAAATTAATGACTTAGTTAATATGAATCTTAGTTTGTTAGAAGAAAAGATTATTAGTAATGCACTTTCTGGCAAAAAGAAAATTGTGTTTAATGCTAGTGTATATAGATGTACTATTGATGAATTTAATACAGCTTTAAATTCTCTTAAAAATAAAATGTCCCTTTTAGGGTTGGAAGTATAAAATGAACGATATTTATAATGTAGATAATGATAAGGTTAAGAATCAAAAGGATCCAAGGATTTTAAGAGTACGTGGTGGAGATCCTAATGATCCTGATGGCAGCAGAAGGCCTACAGACCCTGTAGGCCTATCCAGGAGTATCTTACATGTTTTAAAAGAACATGATTATGTTAAAATTCTTTCTGTAGGTCCGACAGCTTTAAATGCAACCATGAATGCTTTTAGGCTTGCATCTAGAGAGGTTGAATCCCTTACTAATGGATCAGTTCTCGTAAATAGGCAGTCTGAATACTTTGCTGAAATCAATGGTAAACGAACTAAGGGTGTTTGTACCAGGATTTTTGCAATTGACATTAAGGCAGCTTTGTAATAGGTATCAATAAATGTCAGATAATATAAAAACTAATCAAAAATTTGAGTTATGGCGCAGTAAGAAACAAAAAGTAGTATCAGCTGTTATTAATAAAAATCAGCCTGTTTATACTGCTATGAAAGCTTTAAATCCTAAGGAATTACCAAGCGTCTTACAGAATAAAAATATCAGAACAAGTACTCCGTGGAGAGACCTTTTGAGGATGTCTCTGGCCTTTGAAAATACTAAAATGAAGGTCGATACAAACGATGAAGATGACTCTATTTTGCTTGTTGAAAATAATGATGAAGCAAATCATTTAGTGCATTGTGCGTTGGTAAAGACAGCTTTTTTTGTAGGTGATGATTTAAATATTGATTACAGAGAAGCTTATTCAAAAGTTATAAATTACGTTAAAGATAATGATTTGCATTCAGATGTTCATAATCTTATAAAAAAACTAAGGGTTATTATTCCAGATAACCTTATGACATAATATTTGTTAATAATTAACATTTATTATTAATAACATCTAAACCAACTATTTAAAGTTGGTTTTTTTGTCGAAATTTCGTGCGTGAATATATAGTACCGGGTAATATAGAGAGGCCTAAGGGTGATACTTAAATGGAAAAAATATTAGAAGAAAACAACAATCGATTTGTATTCCGTCCCGACGAAGTAATTCAAGATATCTTTGAATTTTATGAGAAAGCGGAAGCAACGTTCTGGACTACAAAAGAAGTAGATTTATATCCAGATAAAACTGACTGGGAAACAAAACTCAGCGCTAACGAGAAGCATTTCATCAAGCATGTATTAGCATTTTTTGCAGCTTCTGATGGTATCGTTAACGAAAACCTTGCTGAGAATTTTGTTAAGGAAGTACAGTACCCAGAAGCAAAGCATTTTTATGGCTTTCAGATTATGATGGAGAATATTCATAGTCAAATGTATAGCCTTTTGATCAATGCTTATATCACTGACAAGGCTGAGCAAGATTATCTCTTCAGAGCTATTGAAACTGTCCCTGTGGTCAAGAAAAAGGCAGAATGGGCATTACGATGGATTACCTCTGGATCTTTCTGCGAGCGTTTAATTGCTTTCGCTGCTGTTGAGGGGATTTTCTTTTCTGGATCATTTTGTTCAATTTTCTGGCTTAAGAAGCGTGGTTTGATGCCAGGGCTTTCATTCTCAAACGAGTTAATTTCTCGTGATGAGGGTTTGCACACAGATTTCGCAGTTCATCTATACAATAATCATATCGAGAATAAGCTACCAAGAGAAAGAGTAATTGAAATTTTACAATCAGCTCTAGAAATTGAAAAGGAGTTTATCACTGACGCTTTACCAGTATCTTTGATTGGCATGAACTCAGATCTCATGAAACAATATCTTGAATATGTTACTGATAGGTTGCTTGTAGACCTAAAGATTGGTAAAGTATACAACACAGAGAACCCGTTTGACTTCATGACAAATATTGCCTTAGATAATAAGACAAATTTCTTTGAGAAGCGTGTAGCAGAATATAACAAGAGCGGAACCTTTGACAAGGGTAATAAGGGTTTCAGTACAGATGAGGATTTTTAAATATGGATGTAATTAAAAGAGATGGCAGTAAAGAGCCAGTACGATTTGACAAGATTTCTTCGAGAATTAAGAAGCAAACTTACGGATTGAGTGAACTTGTAGATTCTGATGAAGTAGCTCGCAAGGTTATTTCTGGAATTTATGATGGTGTCACTTCTGAAGAATTAGACAAGCTTTCAGCCGAAACAGCTGCAGCATTAATTCCTGTTCATCCTGATTATTCGACTCTTGCAGCTAGACTTGGAATCACTGCTTTATATAAGAGAGTTCCTAAGGATTTTTCAACTGTAATCGATAGTCTTTATGGTTATATTAATCC
>JALRHN010000153.1 GCA_023259575.1 Candidatus Kapaibacterium sp.
AGATGGTTGGATAAATGTAAATGAATTGTTACTTCAAAAAGGGCTTGCAGTAAAGTTCATGTAGACATATAATAGTTATATGGCTAATAATGTAAGAAAGCTGTTCATAGATATGAACAGCTTTTATTCTTCTATAGAGCAACAAGAAAATAATAAATATAGAAAACAGCCTACAATAGTAGTACCTATTCTAACTGATTATACTTGTGCTATTGCTGCTAGTTATGAAGCTAAAGCACACGGAATTAAATCAGGAATGAGTGTATTGGATGCTGTAAGAAAATATCCTTTGCTTAATGTTGTTGAAGCTAGACCGTTAGAATATGTAAAGATGCATACTAAATTGGTCCGTGTTTTAAAAAGACATTTCTGTAACGTAAAAGTATTGTCTATTGATGAAATGTCATGTGATATAGAAAACATGTCTGATACTGATTATTTCAAAATATCAGCAGCATTAAAAGCAGATATATTTAAAGAACTTGGTGAATGTATGTCCTGTTCTATTGGTGTAAGTGATAATACATTCTTAGCTAAAGTTGCATCTGATTTTCAAAAGCCTAATGGATTTACAATTGTGAAATCATATGAGGATTTATATAATTTAAAACTAACAGATCTTCCTGGCATTAATACTAGAATGCAGAAAAGATTGAATAGTTCCTCAATCTATACAGTAAAAGATTTATGTTCTTTAAATGAACTTGAATTGAAAAAAGCTTGGGGTAGTGTTGTTGGAGCTAGATGGTATTACATGTTGAGAGGTAATCAAGACTGTGATTACGGCATGCATTATAAAGATATTCCTACTACAATAGGTCATGCTCACGTACTTCCCCCCAATATGAAATCTATGGAAGGAGCTTATACTATTTTTGAAGCTCTTATATGTCGTGGTCTTAATCGCCTCACAGAATATAGATTATGTGCTAGTAAATTAGATATATTTTTATCATGGAAGAATAAACCATCTAAAGGTTGTTATAAATTCTCTACTCCCATAGTTACTTCTTCTTCTAATCACGGTTACTGGATGAATCAAGCGGTAGAACTATGGAAGAAAATCCCTTATGAAATCCAAGGTAAACCATTTAGTGTAGGTATTAGATTTACTCACACTATTCCAGAAAAAGATCTGAACTTATCTTTGTTTGATATACCTTTAGAAAAATTTAATATGCAAAAGAAATATATGTTACCTGAGCGTATTTCTTTTGGTAATCCAGATAGAATGTTCAATTAACTTGTAAAATTATAACTATGAAACTAAATATTGAAATTGATAATGTATCCGAAGGTCAAGCAAAAGCAATAGAAGACATGCTTGCTGTTTGGCTCTTGCTTGTAGAAAAAGAAAAGGGCAGGTGGGTATCAATGTTTATCAATGGTACAGCAGGATTCAACCCAGATATCAGAGTTAATGGTAAAGACCCTGAGAGATATCTTGAAAATATTGGACCTAGATGGAATACAATCAACAAAGATACAGAAGAAGAAGATGAAGTATATTTCTTAGATTATGAAAGAATCGAGCAGCTTTTAGAAAATAAGGAACAGAATGACTCCTGAATATTTAAAAATTCTAATAGGTGAAGATAAAATTCTTTCCATGCCGTTTGATAGTGTTGTAGCTTCTATGACACATCAGTTCTTATCTAATACTGAAGATGAAAACTTTATTTCAGATACATATTATTATGTTTTTGTAAATGCATCAAAACAAATAGAAAAATGGCTCTTAGATTGTATTGATGAAGACTTTTTAAATCCAATTAATCTTTTTGGTGATTGGATGAACAACTTTATGGATTACACTGCCGCAAGAAACAAAAGATTAATGAAAGATCTTGTATTATGTTTTTCTGATGGTAGTGAATGGACAATTCGTGTTGTAGATATTTTATATATCAAGCAAAGAAAAGAAAATGATTATAATTCTTTTATTTCGGTAAACACAGATGATCCTATTGTTAGATCTGAAAAAGAAATGTTAGAATGGGTTCAAAATAATTGTGGATGGGATGAAATTTCTGATTATTTAACAGAAACTAAAAGACCACAACCTGAATTGGATTATGAAGCTGAATTTGTTAAATGTGAGAAGAAATTTGTAGATTGGTCTGAAGATCTCTCAGTAATGGACTTGATATCAGGAACTAGAAATGATATAGTCTTTATTGAGGACGACGAGGATGATAAACCCGTATAGCATTACTAATTATAATAGAACTATACCAGAACTAGAAGAATTTCTTTTATTTTGTATTGTAGTAGCAGGTAAAACAGCTTATATACAGGCTCGTAAATTAGATGAATTCCTGCTGTCTGTTAAAACTAGATTAATGATGCCAGAACGAGTATCTCCTTTTCAAATTATCAAAAGTGCAGAACAACACGGAATCTTAATGCAAGAGATTCAAAAAGCTAAACTTGGACAATACAATAAAATCTATAAAGCATTCAAATATATATCTGAATGTCAATATGATTTAAAGAAGATGACTCCAGAACTATTAGAAATGATACCTGGGGTTGGTTTTAAGAGCAGTAGATTCTTTCTTTTGCATTCAGATATAAATTATCAAAATATTATTGCGATTTTAGATACTCATATTCTCAAATTCATAAAAGAAAATATTGATAATCGAGCACCAAAATCCACCCCTGTTATCCGAGTTACATATAAATATTGGGAAGATTTATTCTTATATTGGTGTCAGTGTAATAATAAAAACGTAGCTGATTTTGATTTAGAAGTTTGGAAATCATATGCGAGGACAGAAAATTCATGAAATATAGCGATGTCATAAAACCGGGAGAACTACAAATTCTCAATCAATATGATGCATTAGCTCATAAAGTAGCGAATAATTATATGAGAAAATTACCTGGTACTCATTTTGATTATGAAGATTTATATCAATGGGCGAGATTGGGTATTCTTAACGCACATAGAACCTTTAATTATAGCAAAGATGTAAAGTTTCTCACACATGCTTATAATCAGGCATCGTTTTCTATCTCACATTACCTGAGAGCTGATACAGGATTGATTAGAATTCCTCATTCAAAACTTACAAATGAGAATATCAAAAAGCCATCCTACACTGATATCACTTTATTACATGATAGAGAACAGCAACCAGTGATTGAATCTTATGGTAATGTTGACCTTAGGAATTTACTGGATCACTATTCTATCAATCTTAATCAGAAACAAAAAGATGTACTCAATATGTATTATGTCCAAGGTTTAACATTAGATGAAATAGCCTCTAGAATGAAAATTGCAAGACAAGCAATTGATTCACATCATCAAAAAGCTATAAAGATTCTTCGTCAATGTTTTGTTGAAGATAAAATAGATAGATCCGTTCTTGGTGTTTGAAAGATTGTATAAGAGAAGTATATGTCAGTATCAGATAATAACCAAGCATCTTTCATGTTCGAACTAAAAAAAGAACATTACGTCCTACCTTCTAAGATACTTGCTAGGTATTGTTTCAAAGAAGAAATGATTCCTTTTGAGGATATATATCTTGAAGTGCAATCCTCACAATGGGTTATCAAAGATGTAGAATCAGACATCATAATGCCTCTTGATCATGAAATTTTTATTGAATGGTATGATCCTAATGATAAGAGGGCATCAAAATATCTTGATTTTATTGTAGATAGTAGAGTTGCTGATTTCACCCCATCCCCTGTTGGTGAATTTACTGATACTGACATATACCTAGAAGAAGATGTTTATAATAATCTATCATTAGCTTCTTTCTTAGGATTAAATGGACAAATAGAATCTGAAGATGGAAATATTAGATTAGTATTGTCGCATCATCCCAGACAAAAGAAATATACTTTTAAAGATAAAATACAAATCTTCAAATATCTAATGAGTAATAACTTTACATTCCAAAATGTAATAGTAACCCCAGAATAAAGAAAACCCGCTCTAATGGCGGGTTTTAGTTCTTAAATCATATGCTTTATTTAGAAATCTGATTAACTGACTAACTGAAGCTGGAAATACACCTCCAGAATTACCAGCATTATGAGCGTTGATTCCAGAAAATTTGTTATCTGGATGTTTCAAATCCACAAATGTATATACTGTATGATTCTTATGTGTGGCTATCCTGATATCATCAAATATACCATCATTAGCTTTAGAGAACTTTTGGATAATACAAATTATCTCGTTAATTCTCAACTTGTATTTTTTACTATATAGATATTGGGTTAGTTGTTCAATTTCCATACACCATTATATCATGTATATAGTATTTGCAAAACTATTTCTTAGTATATTTTGATTTCTGGTTATGTAAAGAATTTAAATGATGTTCAGGAACCATATTCATAACCTGCACATCTCCGTCTTCTTCAAAAAATACAATATGATTTGAATCTACAGCTGATGGTAAATGTAGTTCTTCGTCAGTCAATGTTTTTCTGAATTTAGAAATAGGTATAGCATTTTCCCATTGACCATCAGGATCTACATAATAATTTTCAGCGTCATATTGATTTAAAGTATCATCAAGATTTTCATGTAACTCAACTTTATATACTTTTTCAAATTTACTACTTTTTTTGATATACTTGGACATAGTATTATTTTCTTTATTGTTTTTTCTTGAACCTGTATTCTGTATGATGGTTGAATACCGATATAATTAGCTTGGTATTTATAAAGATCTATAGAATCAAAATAATATGTTCTTCGGAAGCTATTATCTATTGATGCTTCTTCTAATATTTCTGGATCATAATCCTGAAAATATGTCTTTTTGTCAGTCAGATCAAATAATAAATTTTCTTTTTGTATAGCTAACTTTTTAAAATGATTTAATTGCTTGATATCATTACTTTTGTTGCCAAATAATAATGGTAAATTATTGTGATTTAGAAGGTAATTACAATTAAACCAGCCCATTCCTCTAGTGGGACCTTTTTGTAATCCTATTGCGTCTAAATGAGAACTATCTTGTAATTTTTTATTTAATAATGTTGAAAAATTATCCCCTAGTTTAATTGTGTCATGAAGTAAAAACAAATGAGAATCTATTTTTTCATACACATATTTTGAAACTA
>JALRHN010000154.1 GCA_023259575.1 Candidatus Kapaibacterium sp.
AGTATTATTTTTGTACCTGCAAATATGGCTGCTGATGCAGCTTTAGAAGCAATTGAAGCGGGCATCCCACTTGTTGTTTGTATTACAGAGGGAATTCCAATTCGAGATATGATTAAAGTGAAAACCGCTTTAAATAATTCTCAAAGCAGATTAATTGGTCCTAATTGCCCAGGAATTATAACACCTGGAGAATGTAAACTTGGCATTATGCCAGGTTTTATTCATCATAAAGGTACAGTTGGTGTTGTATCAAGAAGTGGTACACTTACATATGAAGCTGTAAAGCAATTAACTGATGTTGGTTTAGGACAATCAACCTGTATCGGCATCGGTGGAGATCCAATTATTGGAACTCAATTCATTGATGCAATTCAATTATTTAATGATGATCCAGGAACTGAAGCTATCATTATGATTGGAGAAATTGGTGGAACTGCAGAAGAAGAAGCCGCAGAATATATTGGTAAATATGTAAAGAAACCAGTTGTTGGATTTATTGCTGGTAGAACTGCACCTCCAGGTAGAAGAATGGGGCATGCAGGTGCTATTATTTCTGGTGGAAAAGGAACTGCAGGCGCTAAAGTAGATGCAATGAGAGCAGCTGGAATATTGGTTGCAGATTCACCTGCTCATATAGGACGCTCTGTTGCTGAGGCATTAGGAGTTAAGGCATCTAAAGGTTCTAACAAATCTGGTAAATCCTCTGCAAAAGATATTAAAGTTTCTAGTAAGAAAACTAGTATCAAGACAAAAAAAAATGACGTGAACAACAAAGATATTTCAGCAAGTGAGGGCCCACAAAAAAGGGGTAGAAAACCAGGCACCAAAAATAAGCCAGGTTATCTTAAACCTCCTGGACGTCCAAAGAGTATAGTGGAAAAACCAGCAAAAGTAGCTGGTAAACGTGGTAGACCAAAAAAACAAGACTAAATCACCAAACTTTATATTTTTAACTTTTATTGAAAAAAAATGAAACAACGTACATTAGCTATCATAAAACCAGATGCAGTAAAAAAGAATGTTGTCGGCGAAATTATAGCCGCAATTACACAAGCAGGATTTACAGTATTAAATGTTAAAATGACTCGACTTTCACCTGCTCAAGCTGGTACATTCTATGAAGTACACAAAGAAAGAGGCTTTTATGGAGAATTATGCGACTTCATGGCAAGCGGAGCAATTGTTCCTATAGCATTAGAAAAAGAAAATGCAATAGCTGATTTTAGAGCATTAATTGGCAGTACAGACCCTGCAGAAGCAGCTGAAGGAACTATACGTCGTAGATTTGCGAGTTCAAAAGGCGAAAATGCAATACATGGTTCAGATTCAGCAGAAAATGCAGCAAATGAAATAGCATTTTTCTTTGCAGAAAGTGAAATTGTAGCCAATAGATCTTAATTTCTTTTTTATAGCTAAGATTCAGGCGGCGAGCTAATACTAGCACGTCGCCTTTTTTCTCTATATTAACTATGTATCAATATGGTAAAAGGTTATAAAAGACTAACAACAGAGATTTTACATGAAAATCCATATTGGTCTTATATGCATGATACATATACATTACAAGATAATCAGCAAAAAGCAGATTATTTTTACGTTAATTCGCTAGGTTCTACAATCATAATCCCATGTATAGATGAACAACATTTTGTCCTTGTACATCAATACAGATATCTGAATCAAAAATATAGTCTTGAATTTCCTGGTGGTGGTATTCCACAAGGAGTTCTACCGCAACAAAATGCAAGCAAAGAATTAAAGGAAGAAACTGGATATATAGCCGAATTTTTGGAGCATATTGGTACCTTTAATCCGTATAAAGGGGTAACAAATGAACAATGCTATGTTTTTGTAGCTAAAAATTTACAAGCATATTCATCAGACCCCGATAAAACAGAAGATATTCGCACAACAATATTACACCGAGATGAAATCGTACATGCAATTAAGAAAGGTGAAATATGGGATGGTATGACATTAGCTGCATGGACATTATTCTTTCAATTATAAAAAATGGATAGTATGATCAACAAATCTATTATTGTGGCTTCTTTGATGTTAATCAGCTTTTTGAGTACAGTATATGCTCAACAAAGCGCAAAAGGAACAAAAGAACCTGAATTGAAATATGCACTTAGAGTTGATTTTAAGCAAGGAGTATATTCATCCTATAAAATGGATGAAAAAACAAAAGTTCAAAGATTATACAGAGATAGTATAACTAAGAACTATCAAAGAATTCTTAGCTATAACTTTACCCAATCCCCAAAATCACCTAATGATGAAACTTTGCCTTTGATTACAAATATTGATTCAATGAAATATGCTTTTAAAGAAGGCCCAACAGAGCTTATTTATGATTCACAAAATCCTAAAGCGGCAACTGTTAATACAGAGTTTCCTGATGCAATATCTAATATGGGCTTATTAAATCATCAATTTGCATTGATGTATAATCCCAAAACTGAAGTTGTAAAAGTAGATGGAGTTGATCAGCCAGGTGATATAAAATGGCTTAGAAATTATATTAATGAAGATAATGGAGAAGCCTTAGATACAGCTCAGAAATTTACTTGGTTACATGCAATAGCAGATGAACAAGCAATGTATATTGGTGATGTATCTAAATCTTTAATTGCAGGTAAAATGTTGATATCACCAGACTCAGTATGGAAAAGACCAATTAGATTAAGATTAGATGGAATTGATTGCTTTGATACTGTTGAAATCCGAGTCATATCTTATTCAAAAGGCGAATATGTATTAGAAGCAATTTCTAAAGCATTAACTCCTGATTATAGTCATGATGCAAGATTCTTTGGTGTTCCAGCACCAGTGCAGATAAAAAAAGGTAAAGGAACTGGAAAAATACTATTAGAAATGACTTCCTCCGGTTGGGTAAAAAAGGTTGTTATCGATTATAATGTAGAGATTGAATCTCAATATAAAAGAGAACCTTTTACACAAAAAATAGAAACTAATTCAGTGTGGACATTATTAGGACGTTACAAATGGTAAAGCAATCATTCGGAAAAGGGATTATCTTTTTATTGATAATAGTAGGATGTTTAGAATCATGTTCGGATTCAAAAAAAAGTGAAGTAAAAGAATTTATTCCATATACAATTGAAAATGTAAAAGTTGCTCCAAAAGCAGAAGGTATTTCTGTTAAAAGTTTATACTATGCTCCAAAAGTTGGAGAAAAAAGTAGTTATAAATTAGTTCAGATAAGTAAAGTAGAAAGAAATTCTGTTCAAATGGAACAATCAATTACACAATATTATACTAAATCAATCATATCAATAAAGCCTGATTCTAGTATAGAAATGAGTTTAAAAATAGATTCAATGAGAATTTCTGAAAAGGGCCCCGATCAAGCTCAACCTGGAAAAACAGTATCCTTACAATTTAACTCTGAAGATAGTGCCTCAAAAAATAAACCTGAGTATAAGCAGTATTATGCAATTGTAGGATCTCAAGTTCAAATTCTTACAAGCAAATTAGGCCGTATTGAAGAGATTATAGGATTAACGCCAATCATAAATCAAATTCTGGGCAGTAAAAAAGACTCAGTACCAGATAAGTTAAAAGAAAATCTAGCGCAACAAATAAAGACACAATTTTTTCAATTACCATTACAACAAGAATTTCAAACCTATCCAGAAACTGGGAAACTGGATGCCTCTAAAAAATGGAGTAGAATTGATGTCTTACCTATGTCTGGAATATTAACTGTTAAGAATACAGTGAATTATACTATGGGTTCAATTAAAGAAATGAATGGTAAAAAAGTTGCTATTGTTGATGCTAATTTGACAGCTGAAATTTCAAAATCTAAAGAAATGCCTAAAGGATTACAGTTTACTTTGAATGATTCCAAATTTGAAGGCAAAGGTATTACTATAGTAGACGTTCAAACTGGCTCTACCCTCTATAAGAAAAACGAAGTATTTACGATGATTTCTGCCACAATGAAAGAATTAGCATCAGGAATAATCCAAGCAGTATCACAAAAAATACAAACTACAGTAACAGTAGAATTACTTCACTAATAGAACTATATAATTCTTTTATGACAATACGTATTGAAACAGATTCCATGGGGCCTATAGAGGTACCATCTTCAGTATATTATGGCGCACAAACAGCAAGATCTCTTCATCATTTTGCTATCGGTATAGAAAAAATGCCACGCGAATTAATTCGTGCTCTTGGCATATTAAAGAAAGCTGCAGCAATTGTAAATAATGAAGTAGGAATTTTATCTGATGAGAAAAAAGATCTAATTCTGCTAGCTGCAGATGAAGTTATTTCAGGTAAACTGGACGCTCATTTCCCTTTATCAATTTGGCAAACTGGAAGTGGAACTCAAACAAATATGAATACCAATGAAGTAATTTCTAATAGAGCGATAGAAATTGCTGGCGGAGAAATGGGATCAAAAAAACCAATACATCCAAATGATGATGTCAATAAATCTCAAAGTTCAAATGATACATTCCCAACTGCAATGCATATAGCTGCAGTTGAACAAATTGTTCATCATTTATTGCCTTCCATACAAAAATTAAAACATACATTCCAGCAGAAATCCGATGAGTTCTCTTCTATCATCAAAAGCGGAAGAACGCATTTAATGGATGCAACTCCTATCACTTTAGGACAAGAGTTTTCTGGTTATGTTCAGCAATTATCAAACGATTATGCAAGAATTGAATATTGTTTACAAGGTTTATATGAATTAGCGCTTGGTGGAACAGCTGTAGGAACGGGATTAAATACTCATCCTGAATTTGCAATCAGAGGTGCAGCAACGATATCTGCACTAACACAACTTCCTTTTGTTACAGCCCCAAATAAATTTGAAGCATTAGCGGCACATGATGCCATGGTTGAATTAAGCGGAGCTTTAAAACGAAGCGCCGTGGCTTTATTTAAAATAGCAAACGATATTCGTATGTTATCATCTGGTCCAAGATG
>JALRHN010000155.1 GCA_023259575.1 Candidatus Kapaibacterium sp.
AGATACCTAAAGGGGAATATTTTCATTCATTATTATAATATTCGTTTTAATGAACTCAAAAAGCCAAATTTTCTGGTCGAAAAATTGAAATTTGAAAAAAATATTGGTAGCGTTACTTTAACTGGTCATACTGATGATATAGGATCTGATGCTTTTAATATGGATTTAGGGAAGAAAAGAGCAAATTTTATTATTCAAACTCTTGTGAAACTTGGAGTACCATCTACTTTGTTACAGGCAGAGTCTCAAGGCGAGCATGTTTTGCCTTCAAAAAGAAGTGGAGAATCTTTGGATTTATTTAGAAAACGTTGTCGAAGAGTAGAACTTATCAAAGAAATAAAGTAATCTTCCTAAAAAGAATTCTAAGAAAACCATTCAAATTCTTAATTTTGTACTTTCTCACCATTATTGATTTCGGAGTATCTTAATGAATATTCTTGTTTGTATTTCTCAAGTACCAGACACCACAACTAAGGTTCAGGTAGCTTCAGACGGAATTTCAATTGATAAAACAGGCGTAAAATTCATATTAAATCCATATGATGAGTTTGCTTTAGAAGAAGGCTTACAATTAAGGGAAAAGTTTGGTGGAACCGTAACGGCACTTACCGTAGGTGGTGATACTTGTAAAGAGATTCTGCGTACAGCCCTTGCTATGGGCGCTGATAAAGCCATTTTAATTAAAGATGAACACAAAAATGACAGCTATTCTGTAGCTTTTCAGATATCTGAAATTGCTAAAACTATGAATCCAGATTTACTTGTGCTTGGACGCCAAAGTATTGATTATGATTCATTTGCAATGGCCCCAATGCTTGCTGAACTATTGGGCTTACCTTCAATTTCTATGGTTTCTTCATTAACTATTGATGGCAATCTTATAAAAGCTGAAAGAGATATTGAAGGTGGTAAAGAAGTTCTTGAATCTTCATTGCCATGTGTAATAAGTGCCCAAAAAGGATTAAACAATCCTCGATATCCCAAATTACCTGATATTATGAAAGCTAAAAGCAAGCCAATCGAGGAAATACCATCATTAAGTACTCATGCTAGAATTTCTACTATGGCTATGCAATTACCTATTTCTAAAAGAATTGGAAAAATATCTGGTGATTCTGAATCAGAAATATCAGATATCGTTCTTGCTCTTCATGAAGAAGCCAAAGTTATTTAATATCATGTACTTATATACTTAATAATCGGACATATAGATGAAACATATCATTGTTTTTTTAGAGCCTAAAGATGAACATTCTTTAAAGCGTACTTCTTATGAAGCAATAACAGCTGCAAGACAAACCGGTGCACAAATTACTGGCTTTGCAGTCTCTGGCACTGAAACAGCGCTAAAATCTGCTGCAGAATATGGATTGCAAAATGTGGTTGTGGCCCAGCATCCACTTCTTCATCAATATTCTTCAACTGCTGTTTCTGAAGCTTTATCTCAATTTGCATCATCTGTTCAAGCTGATACAATTGTCATTTCTGCAAATGCAACAGGAAAAGAAATTGCACCAAGAATTAGTATTAAATTACAAGCAGGCTTTATTCCCGATTGTAATGAATTATCAAATGATTCTGCAATGAGACCTGTTTATGCTGGAAAAGCTAAAGTACATGTTAAGTCTAATACACCAATCACAGTGTATTCTTTAAGACCCAATGTTTTTACTGCAAAATCTCATCCTTCTGCAGGTATAACAATAGGTTCATTTACCCCTAATTTAGATGAATCTCACGCTAAAGTTAAAGTAATTTCGGTTCTTAAAAATGAAGGACATCTTGATGTTTCGGAAGCTGATATTATTGTTTCCGGTGGTAGAGGTTTAAAAGGTCCTGAACATTTTACTTTAATAGAAAACTTAGCAGGTACTCTTGGTGCTGCAGTTGGTGCCTCTAGGGCTGTAGTTGATGCAGGATGGCGTCCACATGGTGAACAGGTAGGACAAACCGGCAAAACAGTATCACCATCCCTTTATATAGCTTGTGGAATTTCAGGAGCTGTTCAGCATTTAGCTGGTATGAGTTCTTCTAAGTTTATCTTAGCAATCAATAAAGACAAAGATGCTCCTATTTTCAAAGTTGCAGATTATGGAATAGTTGGTGATGTGTTTGAAGTATTACCAGTACTAAATCAAAAACTTAAAGCATTATTAGGCAAATAGTATTTATAGATACTTTATGAGAAAGCCGAGGAAATTATCCACGGCTTTTTTCGTCTGAACCCACATAACTTATAAAAAGATTGCAATTATAGTGTCTGTTTAAACATGAAAAAAGTACAAGTTGAAGTATTAGGATTATCGCAAAGCCCTACAAGTAATGGCTCATATGCCCTAATCTTAAAAGAGATTGATGGTGATAGACGTTTGCCTATTGTAATTGGCGCACCAGAAGCAGGGGCAATTGCATATGAATTAGAGGGTGTTCATACTTCTAGACCTATGTCTCATGATTTAATGAAGACACTTATCGAAACATTTGAGTCAAAAGTACTAGAAATTTGTATTCATGAATTAAAAGACAGCACCTTTTTTGCTGCTATTACTCTTGAAAACACTACTGTCGAAGTGGATTCTAGGCCAAGTGATGCTATTGCTTTAGCTTTACGATTTGATGCTCCTATTTTTATTGTCGAATCTTTACTTCAAGAGGCAGGCTTCTCTTTAGATGAATTAGATACTACAGATGAAGATGATATAGAAGAAATCGAAACTTTTGATATTTCTGATGATGAAGATGAAGATGAAGAATTCTTTTTACCGAATAAGAAATCAAAAAAAGAAAAAGCACATACTTCTAAAACTAATAAAAAAGATCAATTGCATGATGAATTACAAGCTGCAATTCAAGAAGAAGATTATGAAAAAGCAGCTAAAATTAGAGATGAATTAGAGAAATTGCTGTAATTCCCAACCTTTCGTCTTGCGTCTTTATATATTATTCGTATTTTTGTGACTTCTTATTTCAAAACTAAATAAAAATATACGTGGCGGGGTAGCTCAGCTGGTTAGAGCAACGGAATCATAATCCGTGGGTCGGGGGTTCAAGTCCCTCCCCCGCTACAACAAGAAACCTTTGAATAATATCAAAGGTTTTTTTGTTTTTATACAAACTATCATAGATCATAATAAGTAAATTTCATGTAGAATATTATGTTGATAAATTCATTAGAGTTGCGTTTATGAAGTGAATATTCAATTTAATAGTATAAGTGTATGAGATTGTATAAAGTATATAATTATTTTTTTGTTTTACTATGTAGCATAGTATTTTCAACATTGATTCAAGGGAAAACTACTAAGCCACCGATATATGTTCATTATGGATTATTTGTAAAAAAACTTTCAGTGGATTTCAAGGCATCTACCTTCCATTCAGAATTTTATTGGTGGGCAATTTTTACAAATGACTCAACTAAAACGGGTATCTCTAATGATGATATTTTACAATTTGAATATGTAAATGGCATTGATGTAGAGGTTGGTTCAATTAAAAATGAAATTCAATATTCAAGAAAAACTGGCGATACATCACTCATCATGGGTTTTCATCAAGGTCAGTTTTACTTTACACCCGATTATAGCATGTATCCATTCGATGAACAAGTATTAGATATCATTGTTGAAAATTCATTGTTTCCTTCAAGCGAATTGATTTTTATCTCTGATACCTCATCTTACATTGTTTCTAAGCAGTTAAGCCATTTAAGAGGACTATCTGATGATTTGATTAAAAGCAATAAAACTGGTAATTACCACATACATAAAACTGACATAGCTATAGTTGACGGCATATATAATACAAATTTTGGAGATGCAACTGCTCCAAATACTTCATATTACAGTAGGATCAAAGCTTCAATATTGATAAATAGGTCTTTTTTGCCATATATAAGCAAGCTCATAATTCCTTTAATAATCATCTTAATTTTAGTGTATTTTGTGTTCTTTCTACCAGCTGAGAAACTTGATATAGCTGCTGGATTAACAGTTACTTCTTTATTAAGTGCAATTGCTTTTCAAACAGCTATTAGTACTGATATTCCAGAAATAGGGTATATCATATATATTGACAAGGTTTTTTATACTTGTTATTTCTTGATTGCCTTGTCAATGGCGCAATCTTTAATAACCTATTATTTAGATTTTTCTGGCGAAGAAAAAAAGGTTAAACTTGCTTCTAGAATAGATTATATCTTTAGATTTTTATTTCCTTTACTGTTTTTCACAGCAGTTATTTTATTCGCATTATGAAGCAAGACAGAAATATTTGGATTGACTTTATTCGCTCTATTGCGATTATTATTATGATTATTGCAAATAGCGCAGCAGTAATTGGTAATAAAGATTATTCTTATTTTTTTAGAATTATTTGCTCTTTGGCTGCACCATTATTTGTGCTATTATCTGGTATCTCGTTTTCAGTTTCTAGCAAAAATCCAAGTACTTCTTATACTAAAATCAGGAGTGCTTTTTACTTACTTATTACAGCATCTTGCATAGATCTGTTTATTTGGCAAATCCCTCCTTTTAATACATTTGATGTATTATATACAATTGCTTTTGGAATCTTTATTAATAACTTTTTAAAAGATAAATCCCTTTTGTACTTTCTAGGATTTATAACCATAAGTATTTGTCTTGCTATATATTTACAGATACTATTTCCCTATAGATTTGAGATGCAAGAAGTCTCTTTACAAAACATAGTAGATATTAATATAAGAGACTACATTATTTCTAGTGTTCGGTATATGTTTGTGGATGGCTGGTTCCCAATATTCCCTTGGATTTGCTTGCCGATAATAGGTACATTGATTGTAAAGTACCAGCATTTTTTTCAATCTTATAAACTGTATACATATATATTCTCACTTATTACATTTTTTGTAAGTATATATGGTTTAAGTACTTCATCTTCAAATGTACCATTTAGAAGCGGATATGTTGAACTGTTTTATCCAGCT
>JALRHN010000156.1 GCA_023259575.1 Candidatus Kapaibacterium sp.
AATACTGTATCAGCATATTGTTGTAATGTGCTACTTAAATATGCTTTACAATCTTCATGGCTTTGGGAACTTGGAATTCTTGGACCAAACTTTACTTGATTTTCAATATAAGAATAAGCAGAATCTGCATTAAATTCAGGCACGAGAATTGATTCTTTCTCTTTAATTACTTCAGACTTTTTTACATCATTATTACTACATGATACAATCACTGAAGTCAAAATACCTAAGACTATAATTGAGATATTATTTCTTATCATACATCATTATTTACACTGAATTAAAAAGTTTATTATTACAAAAGTAGGAATTAGAATGCTCTCTGAAGAATACAAAGCAAAACTATCTAAAATATCTTTATTAGTTATGGATGTAGATGGAACATTAACTGACGGTAGTATGTATTATACAGAGAATGGTGATACTATGAAAAAGTTTAATGTTAGAGATGGTATGGGAATAATTTTACTGCAAAAAGCTGGAATTAAAACTGCTTTTTTAACATCAGAACAATCGATGATAACAAAAAAAAGAGCAGAAAAACTTGAAATAGATTATATTTTTCTTGGGTCTCGCAACAAAACTGCAGACCTTACGTCGCTGGCAAAGCTTGCAGATATGTCTTTTGAAAACATAGCCTATATTGGTGATGACATAAACGACTTACCATGTATGAGTATGGTAGGTTTTTCAGCTTGCCCACGTGATTCGCATGATATAATTAAAAATTCAGCACATTATATTTGCCAACACATAGGAGGAGCAGGAGCAATAAGAGAACTATGTGAGTTAATTCTTATTGCCAAGAATGCTCCAATTACATTAACAGAACAATGGTAATATTTTATTACATTTTGGAGATTAAACATGAAAGACGATAGTGAAATTGTAAATTCATATGCCAAAGGTTTTCTATTAGGTGCTATAATTGGTGGTGCAGTGGGTGCAGTTACAGCTTTACTGTTTGCTCCAAAACCTGGTAAAGAACTACGCGAAGAACTTTCTTATAGATCTAAAGATCTAATAGAAAAAGGACAAGAATATTTTACTGCAAAAGATGAAACATTACATTCGATTCCAAATGAAGGTAAGATTCAATCTGAACTGCTTGTTAAAAGTGCTAGAGAAAAAGCAGATGATTTATTGCAAAATGCTGAACAAATGTTAAAGAATGCTAAGGGTAAATCTGCTCAAACAACTCATCAAGTTTCTGATAGTTTCAATAAAGTTAAAGAAGCAGCAGTTGCTGGTGTTGAAGCATTCAAACAAGAATTACATACTTAATCCTAAGGTATTAACATGGAAATCGCAAAAGACACGATATTGATAATTGCTTTATTGTCACTTGTCATAGTTTGTGTGTATTTGATTCAATTTTTACAAGAAGCTAAAAAATCACTTTCTAATCTTGTACAGATTGCACATAAAGTTGAGAATTCTACTAAACCTGCAATTGATCAATTACAAACTACTTTAGTTGATACTTCTACAACTCTACAATCTGTTCAAAAACAGTTATCTACAATTGATGATACCCTCAATCAATTTAAAGAAATTGCCCATAGAGTTAATGAATTAGAAGCTAAACTTCAACAGAAAATTGAAAAGCCAATAATGCAAGCAGCTGGTATCTTTGCTGGTGTTGCTAGTGCAATTGATACATTCGCATCTGAATTCAAGAAAAAATAATATAAATTGCTCTTACTTATATCCCCATTTGGTATTTAACACTGAATGGGGATTGTATTTTCTGCTTTCATATTCACATCCCAATCATGAGCTTCGAGCAATTACAGAATGTTTATAATAAGTCTAATATCTATAAAGAGATAGAACATAAAATATTTGATCTATCTATAGGTAATGCAATTTCAATAAAAAATTTAGCAGGTTCATTAAAGTCTTTGACGCTCTCTCTTTTGCTAAAGAATACAAAGGATTCAAGTCGATTTATTATTGTAACATCTTCAAAGGAAGAAGCAAAAGAATGGTATTATGATTTACTCTCTTTGATAGGTAATGAGCATATTGTCTTGTTATCAGAAGCTGAAAAACATATTAGAATTCAAAATGAACAATTAGATGAAAATACGCTAAATAATATTGATGCTCTGGCTTCTATTCAACATAGAAAACAATGTATTATTATTACCACTCCACAAATTTATACACATAAAGTCCCCAAGCCACATCAATTACAACAATATAGAATAGCAATGAAAAGAGGTAATACATACTCTTTTACAGAATTTACTAATGGTTTGATGTTACAAGGCTTTGAGCGAAAAGAATTAGTGGAAAATCAGGGTGATATTTCTATCAGAGGTGGCATTGTTGATGTTTTTCCTTTAGGCTATGATTCTCCATTACGCTTTGAGTTTTGGGGGAATGAAATAGAATCAATAAGAGAATTCGATCCGCTATCACAAAGAAGTATAAGAGAGTTTGAAGAAATAGAATTTATTGGTCATTTATATCATCAACAAGAAGAAGTTTTCTCTTCTAGTTTTCTAGATTATATCTCACATGATTCTTCCTATTTTATTCTTGATCAAAAAGAACAAGTATCCATAGTTTTTCACTCATTAAATGCAGATGATGTATTAGAAGAAATACATACGTATAAAGTTGTTGAATTAGATAGTTTGGGTAAAGCAGATATAGAAGTAGATGCTGTTCAACAACCAAATTTTAGTTCATCATTATCTGAATTAGCCGTAAAGTTAAGGTCATTGGCTGCTATGAAAATGCATTTATTTTTATGCGCAGACGGACATGCAAATAAGAAGCGTTTTAATGAACTATTACATACTCATTTTGAATATGATGAAGATAATGAAGAGCATGAGCAAGATGATCAATTAGCGGATCCAGAATATACATTAAGAAGAATAAAATGGTCAGAAACATCGTTATCAAAAGGTTTTATTCTCAATAAGGATAATATTGGAGTTTTTACAGAACATCAATTATTTGAAAGACAACATTTTCAACCAAATAAAAGAGGTAAACGCTTTACAGGTATTACTTTACGTGAACTTGCTCAATTACACAGAGGAGATTTTGTTGTCCATGTAGATAAAGGAATTGGGAAATATGATGGATTAGTAACCCTTGAAATCAATAATACTAAACAAGAATGTATACGTATTCTGTATTTAGGAGGGGATGTCCTGTTTGTTCATATGAATCATATTCATAAGATTCAAAAATATTCAGCTGCCGAAGATGGTGCACCAAGATTAAGCAAGTTGGGAAGTGCAGAGTGGGAAAGAAAAAAAGAAAAAACGAAGAAAAAATTAAAAGATATAGCTAGAGAGCTTATCAAACTGTATGCAAAAAGAAAATCTGAACCTGGTTATAAGTTTCCAGAGGATACACAATGGCAAAAAGAATTTGAAGCATCTTTTATGTATGAAGACACTCCAGATCAATCTAAAGCAACTATTGATGTAAAGTCAGATATGCAATCTTCAATTCCAATGGATAGATTAGTATGCGGTGATGTTGGATTTGGAAAAACCGAAGTTGCTATCAGAGCTGCATTCAAAGCAGCTCAATCAGGAAAACAAGTTGCAGTATTAGTTCCTACTACCATTTTAGCTCATCAACATTTTAATACTTTTTCAGATAGATTAAGAAGATTTCCAATAAATGTAGATGTCATTAGTAGATTTAGAAATACCGCAGATCAAAAACTCATCATAGACAAAGTAAAAAATGGGGGTATTGATATTTTAATAGGAACTCACAGAATATTAAGTAAGGATATACAATTTAGAAACTTGGGTTTACTCATAATCGATGAAGAACAACGATTTGGAGTAACAGCTAAAGAAAAATTAAGATATATGAGAGTATCTGTAGATACATTAACATTAACAGCTACACCAATTCCAAGAACTCTAAACTTTTCTTTGATGGGAGCACGAGATTTAAGCGTTATAGAAACCCCACCAAGAAATAGATTACCCGTATATACCGAGATTACAGAATGGGAAGACGATAAAATTAAAGATGCAATTATCAGAGAATTGTCTAGGGGAGGACAAATATTCTTTGTAAATGATAAAATTGCTGAATTAGATCGTTTACATCAAAAGCTGCTTGCATTAGTTCCATCTTTGCGTTGTGCTACTGCCCATGGCCAAATGGAAACTGAACTACTAGAAAATGTAATGGAAAAGTTTCTAGAAAAGAAAATTGATTGTTTGTTAAGTACTAAAATTGTTGAATCAGGATTAGATATTCCAAATGCAAATACTATCTTTATTCATAATGCTGATAATTTTGGATTAGCAGAGCTGTATCAATTAAGGGGCAGAGTAGGCAGATCTAATACTCAAGCATATTGTACTTTAATTGTACCTCCAATCAAAAAGTTAACTCCTACTGCTGTAAAAAGACTTCAAGCATTAGAAGAACATACTGATTTAGGTAGCGGTTTTCAACTTGCAATGAGAGATATGGAGATACGTGGAGCTGGCAATTTACTTGGTGCAGAACAAAGCGGATTTATTGCCGATATGGGCTTTGAACTCTATCAACAAATAGTTGAAGAATCTGTAAATGAACTAAAAGAAGAAGAGTTTTCAGACTTGTTTAAAGGTATTATTGACACTAAAAAGAAAAAAGTAAAAGAATGTACGAATAGTTGTAAACCTACAAAAAAAGTTACAAAAAAATCAGTAACAAAAAAAAAGGTAAATAAAAAATCAGTAACAAAAAAAAAGATGGTTGGTGGCGATAATTTTGTAAAAGATCT
>JALRHN010000157.1:0-253 GCA_023259575.1 Candidatus Kapaibacterium sp.
TGTTTCAGAATAATCTGATTGTGTTTAAATCAAGTATTTCCAGACATGTTAATATCGGTGGTAATACAGATCCAGCTAGCTTTTTATTAAGAAATAATCTATGGTATAATATTGATAATCCTATATCTTCCATATTTGAAGAGCCTCAATTAAAGGAAAGCGGAGGAATATATGGCAAAGATCCATTATTAAAGAATATTAAACTTGGCGATGTTCATCTTCTGAATTCAAGTCCTGCAATTGGTGCTGGTTT